>JAIRNB010000272.1 GCA_031258265.1 Treponema sp.
CCTCAGCCCGCCTGCGGCGGGCCTCCGGTATTTCCGCTCTATCCCTCGCGCAGTAAAAGCAACCAAAGGTTGTATATTAAACCAATGTGGCTTCGCGTAGCGCCTCCGTATGCCCCCAAGTTGAAAAATGCGCCCCGGCTTTAGCTGAGCCCGCGGCAGGCAAGCGCAGCTTGTTTATTTGACAATGCGGCATGGCTTAGCGCCAATAAAGGCCCCAATTTGGACTAATGCGGCCAAGCTTTAGCTTGGCTAGGGCGCGCAGTGCGCGGAGCAAGCGTAGCTTGTTAATTAACCCAATGCGGAACCGCATCAGCCCCAGAGGAGCGGGGTATTAGACCCCCCCGAATAAGCAGCCTGAAGGAAAAAAGTGGGGGTGGCGAAGAAGACCACAGGGGCAAACCCGCAGGGTTTGCCACGAGGACTTCGGAGCCAGGGGGAGCCGCCCGCCGGAATAATTCGCCGTATTCGTCTTGCAGAATGTCCTGCGGACATTCTGCCGTTTGGTTTACCGGCTATAGTGCTCCCCCTCCTTTAGACAATTAGAGACTCCTCTTATCTTCTCCCGCCTATCCGGAGGACCCGGTCGCAATCGGTCAAGGTGGAATTCCTATGGGATATGATGAGGATGGTGGTATCCCCGTATTCTTCCCTGAGGGTCTTCAAAAGCCCTTTTTCATTTAATACATCAAGACTGCTGGTAGGTTCGTCCATCACCAGCATATCGGGGCCGGAAAGCATGGCCCGGGCTATGCCGATCCTCTGCCGTTCACCGCCGGAAATCCGGCCGTTGAGTTCCCCCATGGGGGTCTCGTAGCCTTCGGGCAGGGTTTCGATAAAATCATGGATATGGGCCCGTTTCGCGGAACGGACAATCTCTTCCATCCCCGCGCCGGGCCTTTCCAGGGCAATGTTGGCGGCAATGGTATCGTTAAAGATAAAGGTTTCCTGTTCCACTAGGGCGATCCGGGAACGCAGACTCTTAAGGGAGATGCGGCCCAGGGGAATACCGTTGATCCGGATTTCCCCGCCCAGGGGTTCCCAAAAACGGAGCAGCAGGCGGATCACCGTGGATTTTCCTATGCCGCTTTCCCCGGTAATCCCGATTTTCTCCCCTTTTTTGATCTCAAAACTCAAATTCCTGATGATACTCTCCCCGCCCTTCCGGTAAGCAAAATCTACCTGGTCAAATACCAGGTCCCCGATCCCCTCAAGTTCAAGGGCGCCGGGGGCTTCGATTATTTCCGGCAGATCATCTTTAACAGCGAAGTACCGTTCCGCCGCGGCGTAGGTTTCCAGCAGATTAGAAATGACCGTGGTAAGGGACTGGGTAGACGAAAAAGAGGCGGAAATTACAAATGAAAGGGCGATAATCCCGCCGGGATTCCGGTATCCCCTGATTGCCAGAAAGGAAGCGATGGCGATTACCAAAATCCGGGCCAGGTATACAAAAAACACCGGGGCGGAGGTAACAAGCTGCCGGTGCAGGGTAAGGGCATGGGCGGCCCGGTTAATGCCCCGGGTCTTTTCCAGCATGGCGGCCATCCGCTTTTCACCGTAGTTAAAAATCTGTATTTCCCTAAGGGAACTTACGCTTTCCACCACAAAGGATTTCAGGTCCCCGATTTTCCGGCGGTAATCCTGCCCCAGGGAACGACCGGTATTGATGGCCACAAGGGGCAGAACAAAGCAGATGATAAGGTACACCGGGAGCAGGACGGGAAGAAAAAGGGGATGCACAAAAGCGGCGATACAAAGAGTCGCCAGGGGCAGCAGAATCAGGGTAAACAGGGGGCCGATGGTATGGGCAAAGAAGAATTCTATGGTTTCGATGTCCGCCACCGCCACAGAAAGGATATCCCCCTTCCGCCGGTCCAGAAGCCGGGCGGGGGCGAGAATCCGCAGGGATTCAAAAAAATCGCAGCGCATATCCACCAGAAGCTTATAGGCCGCCACATGGGAAACAAGGCCCTCCAGATAGCGGCAAATCCCGATGCCCGCCGAAGAAACAAACATGACGATGCCCCATACCCAGGGAGCCGCGGCGGTAATCCCCGCGGCGGAGAGAATCAGCAGGGCCCCGGAACCCATAAGGCTGATATGGGCAAAATTGCCGAAGATACTCGCCAGGGTAGAGACGGTAAGGGGCCCCTTTTGGGCCCCCGCTATCCCAAAAAGCCGCCGGGAGAGGGTAAAAATACCTGTCTTCATACGGCGATCCCCTGGGGTATCCCGGCGCCCCGGAATTCCAGGGCGGCCTGCTCCTGGACCAGGCCATAATAGATTCCCCGGCTGCCCATCAATTTTTCATGGTTCCCCGATTCGGCGATTCTCCCCCCGGAAAGCACATAAATTGTATCCGCATTCCTGATGGTCCTGAGGCGGTGGGAGATGATGATAAGGGTTCTGGTCCGTTCAAGACCGGCGATACATGCCCAAATATCCCGCTCGCTGTCCACGTCTACCCCGGAGCTGGCCTCATCAAAGATGATATAGGGGGCCCGGCGGAGCAGGACCCGGGCTATGCCCAGTTTTTGCTTTTGGCCCCCGGAGAGCTTTGCCCCGGCGTCCCCCACATCGGTTTCCAGGCCCAGGGGAAGTTTTTCCAGCCAGTCCCCCAGCCGTACCTGATTGAGGACCTCGATCAGCTCGGCGTCCCCCGCCTGGGGCGCGGCAATCCGCAGGTTTTCCGCCACGGTCCCGCTGAAGATACCCACCTGCTGGGGGACCATGATGATCTGCTCCCTAAGTTCCTCCGGGCTCCGGGCGGCATAGGGGATTCCCTCCATGTCGATACCGCCGGCGGAGGGGTCAAAAAAACGGAGGAGAAGGGAAGCGATGGTACTTTTCCCGCTGCCCGAAGGCCCCACCAGGGCGGTTACCCTGTCCTTGGCTATGTCCATATCAAGGTCCCGAATCCCCGCGTCCCTGCCGGGATAGGTATACGAAAGTCCCCGCAACCGGATACCCCGGAAAGAATCCTTCCCCGCGGAAGCCCGGTCAAAGGGGATGGAAGGCCGTTCCGTGTCGATGTCCAAAATACCAGCGATGGTCTCCGCCGCGGCAATGCCCGTTAACGCCTGGTGGGCGCTGAACATGAGCTGCCGGACAGAGGCAAAAAATCCGTAACCCAGCATCAGAACCATGATCCCGTTCCCCAGACTTATCGTCCCCCGGGAAAGCTGGGTACAGACAAACACCACCGAGATAAAAACCGAAAGGTAGATGAGTCCGTCGGAAAAGAGGAAAGACACAAAGTTGTTTTTTATCACGGCCATGAGATTACGGTTAAAATTTTCCGCCCGGTCCCGAAGCCGGAGGCTCCGCTTTTCGTCCTGGTTAAACAGCTTAAGGGTAACCAGTCCCAAAAGGCTTTCCAGATAGTAACCGGTTAGTTCCCGGAAAGCTCCCCATACATCCCCTTTAAGCTCCTTGATTAGCTTCCTGAAAAGGTTGTTGGCGGGGAACAGGACAATGGAAACGATCAACAGAAACACCGCCGCCGGGAAGGATGCGTCCTTCAGCCTGAAAAAGAGGTAAAGCGGGGCGAAAAAACAGTAAAAGAGGCTGGGCAGGTATTTGCTGTAGTAAACCTGCATGGATTCTACCCCGTCTACGGCGGAAGCCACCGCCTGGGACATGCCGATCTTTTCGATGCTGCCCACGTCCAACTGGAGAACCTTGGAAAATATCCGCCGCCGCAGATCAAGGCGGGCCTTGGCGGTACAACGGTACTCCGCCTCCCCGATAAGGGCCTCCCCCGCAAGAATTAAAAGGGAGGCCAGGAAAGCCTGCCCCAGGGCCCTGGACAGCATGGCGGCGGTTACCGGAGATTCGGCCATGGAACCTAAAAAATCAGAGAGGGTCTGGGAAAACAGGGCGATTCCCGCCAAGGCCAGCATCTTAAGGGCCACTATCGTGATGATCCAAAACCAAAGGCCCTTGGCCATTTTCAGCAGGACTTTACTGATGAGCAGCATCAACGCCTCCCCGCCCCGTGAAATTCACAGCCGGCGTCAGTATTAAAATTTATTAGCGAAGCTTGGCAAACCAACCGGGTTCTTGAACAAGTCCATTGTTAGGTTATAGTAACACATTAGCCCGGTCAACCGGCTTTGAACACATCCCGGCAGGGGAAGGACAGCCGCCGAACCGCGCCAGGGATTGAAGCGGAAATAGGCGAAGCCAAAAGATTGAAGCGCTGGAACGCTTTCGCATTCCAGCGCCCGGTTTTTTGCGGAGCAAAAAAAGCCCTTAACGCGCTGCCGTCCAGCCCAGGCTTTCCTGCTGAATTTTGTAGAGCCGGGCGAAGAGTCCGCCCCTGGCCAGGAGTTCCTCCGGGGAACCTTCTTCCACAAGCCGCCCCTGGTCCAATACCGCTATCTTGTCCGCCCCCAGGACTGTCCGCAGCCGGTGGGCGATAACGATAACCGTCCGGTCTTTCACCAGTTCCGATATGGCCTCCTGGATCAGGGTTTCGTTTTCCGGGTCCAGGCTGGCGGTGGCCTCGTCCAAAAGCACGATGGGGGCGTTTTTGAGAAGCGCCCGGGCGATGGAGATCCGCTGCCTCTCACCGCCGGACAGGGTGGAACCGTTTTCGCCGATCACCGTATCGTAGGCCGCCGGCAGCTCCCGGATAAACTCGTCGCAGCGGGCCATCTTCGCCGCGGCGTAGATTTCCTCCTCCCCGGCGCCCTCCCTGCCGATACGGATGTTGTTCTTCACAGTATCGTTAAAGAGTACCACATCCTGGAACACAAAGCTTATGTACCGCATTAAAGCTTCCGGATCGAGGCCGGAAATATTTTTCCCGCCGATGAGAATCTCCCCTCCCCCGGTATCCCAGAACCGGGCGATAAGCCGGGACAGGGTGCTTTTGCCGCTGCCGGAAGGCCCCGCCAGCGCGGTAACGCCTCCCTGGGGAATGGCAAGGCTGATGTTTTTGATCACGTCCTCTCCCGCATGATAGGCAAAGCTGACGTTTTTCAATTCGATAGTGTAGTTGTCAATCAGCGCCTTTTCATCTCCCCCCATCACCGGCTCCCGCCGGACCTGCTGCATCCGTTTGGTGGAAACAAGCATATAGAAAAATTCCGGCAACTGGGTAAAGATAACGATCAGGGGTGAATAAATTTTCGCGCCGATAAGGATAAACGTGAGGAAGGGAATGACGCCGAGGCTGCCGCCGGTCAAAAGAAAAACCCCCGTCAGCACCACGAG
>JAIRNB010000340.1 GCA_031258265.1 Treponema sp.
CTCCCTGTCTATGGCCGCAGGGGAGAACCCGCCGTGGGAATTGATTATTTTTTCAAGTTCTTTCCTAAAATTGTCATCCATTTTTTTATTTTATCATACGGCGCTTATTCGGTAAACCTGCCGGCGCTGGGAGTTTGTTGCGCTTCGCGCCAAAAATGGTATAAATATTCACATCAGTGAATATTTATACCTTACAAACTCCGAAAGCAGTGCAATAATCATGATTTTTTGTATATTTATGCAAAAAGATCTACATTGCAACAGGCTGCTAGTTCCCGCCCGGTATTTTTAGACGATTTAAATTCGATTGCTTCTTCAAACGGCCCCGCAATATGGCGGGTTGTTGAGCGAATGACGCGCCGGAAGGCAGCCTCACTTGGGGGGTTGGCGGAAAAGACGGGCGCGGCCCGGCTTTGAAGCCAAGGGGGGGCCACAACGTGCAACCGCAGGTTGTATATTTGATGATGCGGCATGGCCCGGCGCCGCTGATGCCCCGGTATTGAACTATTGCGCCCCGGTTGGGGCAGGGCGCAGGCCAGGGGAAATGTAATAATTCGCTCTGATTGTCCGTGGTAGCGGGCCCCCCCTTCCTTATGGTTTCTATTGGTTAGCTCCCGTTTTTCCGGGCCCGGATGAGCATGACATCCCCAAAACCGAAGCTCTTTGCCGCCCGGTCGGCCAGGTTTTTGAGAGGCCGGGGGGCGAGGCCCGCGGCTAGTCCGCCCCAGGTACGGACCCGCTGTATTTCAAAGCCCCGGTCTTCCAGCAGGCGGGACAGGGTTTTTACCGAAAAAAGATACAGGTGATCGAAGATCGCTGAACGCCAGCGGCCCCGCAGGAGCCGGGCCTGGAAACCGGAGATGTTGGGGGTGGTTATGAGGAAAGGGGAGCCGGGGACGAGAATCCGGCGGACTTCGTCTACAAAGCCCGCGGGATCGTTGAGGTGTTCGATAAGGTGGGAGGCGAGGACCAGGTGAAACGAGGCGGAGGGGAAGCGGCAGTCCTCCAGGGGAAGGCCCAGTACATTCAGGGACCGCTCCCGCCGGGCATAGTTCGCCGCGGGGGAGATTTCCACCCCCGTGCAGTCCCAGCCCCGGCGCCGGAGTTTGTCCAGGAGGGCGCCGGTGGCGCAGCCGATGTCCAGGACCCGTGGGCTGGGGATTTTTGCCTTTAGTTCCGCCTCTATTTCGTCGAATCCCCCGTCCTTTAGGCCCAGTTCCTGGAGGCGCAGAAAGGGGCCTTCGTTGGCAAGTTCGTAGGAAAGGTAATCGTCCCCGTGGCCGGCCTGATAACGGCCGGTAACCGCCGTCTTTTCCGGCTGGGGATTCATCTGGACCAGGCCGCAGCGGAGGCAGCGGACATAGGAGAAACCTTCGCAGGAAAACTGCGGCCTGAACGAAAGGGCTCCGCAGAGGGCGCAGGGGATAGTTTTACTGTTTTCCCGCTGTACCGGGGTGGACCAGGTTTTAAGCGTCCGCCCGGCGGGGCCCTCCGGCTTCATTCCACTTCCAGGCGTCTGATTAGGCTGGCCTCGTTTCCCATTATATCCCTGGCGATCACTTCCAGGCTTGTCTGTCCCCGGGTGAACCAGGCTTCCCCCATCTTAAGGGCGGGGTAGGGGGCGTAGACTTCGGAAACCGGCGCCAGCCCGTTCCGTCTTACCGAAAGAACCCCGTCCCGGGCGGAGAAGGTTTCAAAATTGAGGGACCCCGCCTCCGCGCCGTTAAGAAACACCCCCAGCCGGTGGGGGGCAAGGCGGATAGGGGAAGAACGGGAAAGGGCGTCCGCGACATTTACGATGATCGAGTAGCGGCCCTGGCCGATCCGGCCCTGGGCGGGGGGGATAAGCCGTCCTTCGGAATCCCGCAACTGGACCGACAGAATCTCCGGCGGCCTGTCATCGGGGAAGGGGACAATGATGAGGGAGGGATTTACCCAGCGCCGTTCTCTCCGGTCGTAGAGGGCGAAGTAAAAACCCCTTTGGGCGGAACAGCCGGAAATCCCGGAGGCGGCGATGATCTCTCCCTGCCGGGTTTGGACCGGCGGTTCCCGGAGGCGGAGGGAAACCATGTTGACGGCGTTGGCGGCATCCCCGGCATTTTCGGAATTTTCGGTATTTTCAGGGCCGGCAGAGCTGGTGGGGCCAGTGGAACTAACGGGACCGGCAGGACTAACGGGGCCGGACTGCTCCCTTTCCCCGGGGGAATTTCCCGCTGGGGAAACATCGGCCGGGGAATATTCCCCCGCCGGATTTTTTTCTTCGGCAAAACGGCTGTAGATTCCCAGGATTCCGTCCCCGTGATCATAGGCAATCCACGAACCCAAGGGGGAGGGGAGACGGGAAGCCTTGTCTTCCTGGGTCCGGTAAAAGACCAGTTCCCCCTTATCGGCGGACCTTATGGGGCCGGTGGAACGGAAAACCGTTCCCAGGCAGGGGCGGCCCTGCTCGTTAAGGCCGAAATTCGCCGTCACAAGTCCGCCGGAACTGGGCCAATCCATGGCCCCAAGGGAAAGGGGCGGCGAAAAGCCGGAAAGGGCAAAGAAAAACCCCATTATGAAAAACAGCAGCTTCTTTGACAAAGGTCTGTCCATTTTTTTTATCTTTTCTCCAGTTCAAAGGCCGCCAGGACATTTCCGCCCCCCAGGTAGAGCCGGGGGCCGGAACGGTGCAAGAATGTGTCATCGCTGCGGAAGGGTGCCCTGAGAATGACCGCGCCGGGCAGTTCAATAGCCACCAGTTCCTTCCACATTCCCTCCCTGGAAAGAATCAGAAAAAAGACGCCCTCCGAACCTTCCCCGTCCATGACGGAGATCCTGCCCTCCAGGGGGATGATCTGGTTTGTCCTGTTCCGCAGATCATAGATGCTTAAGCCCCCCTGCCGTTCAAAGGCCACCCGGTTGTCATTGTCGATGAAGGCGATATGAACCGGCCGCCGGAAACCGTCGCCCAGGAATTCGTGGTAAATTACCCGAAACTCCCCCCGCGCCGGATCTCCGTAACGTTCCAGCAGCAGGAATCGCTGATCGTCGATGCCGGAGATGATCCCCAGCCTGTTTCCGTCCCGGGAAAAACTACATCCCAGGATAACGGAGAGCCGGGACCCGCCCGGTTCAAAAAAGAAAAAGCGTTCCCCATTCCCGTCGAGAATCTCCACTACCCCGTCCAGGGAACCGGTAAGGATAAAACCGGCGGCCCCGTCGATGCAGGTCAGGGGGGCGGCAAAATCGTGGGACCAGAGGACCTTTCCTTCCTCGTCCAGGGCGCTGAGGGTGTCCATATCTTTTCCGATAAGGAAAAGCCGTTCTTCCAGCATAACAGGGTAGGCCCGGTCTTCTCCGGTGATAAAGGCCCGTTCCCCGGTATTTTTTAGAATCTCAATTTCCTCCGGCACAGCCCCGTATTCAGCCCAATACGAGGCGGAGAGGAAGAGATTTTGGGTCTTGATCCGGTTGAGGGGCAGGAGGCCGGCGGGGCTGGCATAGCCGAAACGATCCCCCAGGCGGAAGGGTATAAGGGGTTGATCCTCCGGAACGCCGCCGGCCTCCTCCGCGGCCCTCCGCATGGAGACGGGATAACCGGATTCCAGGGAACTGAGCCACTGGGGGACCAGGATAGTTTCCCTGGGGATGGGCCGGGCCGCCGCAAAGATATAGGCGGCAAACAGAATCACCCCCCCCAGCACCCAGTATTTCCGCCTCTTTTTTGTCAAATCTTCCTCCCGCCGGTTTTTAGAAAACCGGCGGACGCCCAATCCGGTTTCCGGATCCGCTTAGCGCGGAAACGCTGTCTCCGGTAAAACCGGTCCGGGAAAAGGCGGAATACCCGTTTTCCCCTTTAAATTCAAAGAAGTTGCCCCAAAATCTGACATTCTGGAACAACTTAGGATATTATAGACGTTTATGAACGTAGATGACAAGCAAATGGATGAACTCTTTGCCCTGGCCCGCCGGGCCGCGGAAGCGGCCTACGCCCCCTATTCCAAATTCCGGGTAGGCGCGGCCCTGCTGGGGGCGGACGGACGGATTTTTACCGGCTGTAATGTGGAAAACCGTTCCTTCGGACTTACGGTCTGCGCCGAACGGAACGCCGTCTTCCAGGGGGTTTCCCAGGGTTGCAGAAACTTTCTCGCCTTGGCCATCGTTACCCCGGACAGCGGGGAACCGGTGGGGCCCTGCGGGGCCTGCCGCCAGGTGCTAAGCGAGTTCATGGGCCCCCAGTCGCCGGTCCGTTTTGGAGGAGGGAAGTCCCGGGCCGTGGTGAACTGTTCCCTGGGGGAGCTTTTGCCCTTTGATTCCCTCCACGATCTGGCGACCTAGGAGGCTGCGCTTTTTTCCGGATTTTTGCCCGCGTCTTTTCGCAATTACAGGAGAATAGTACCGCATATTGACATTGGCTTACATTTTCCGCATACTAACGGCAATGCTAAGCAACGATATTCTAACGATAGAGGAAGTTGCTAAACACCTGCGGGTCTCTGAGCGTACCGTGTATGAATGGGCGCAAAAGGGGGAAATTCCGGCAGGTAAGATAGGTACGGCCTGGCGTTTTAAAAGAACGGAGATTGAACACTGGGTCAATCAGCGGCTTCCGGCGGATCAGCGTTCCCCGGTATTCTCTTTCCCCGCCTCCCGCCTTTTTTCCCCGGACCGGGTCCTCTTTCTTGAACACCGGGCCAAACGGGATGTCCTTGTTGCCCTGGCGGAGAACCTTGCCGCCTGCCCCCAGGTAAAAAACCGCCAGGAACTCGTCATGGAGATTCTAAAGCGGGACGAACTGATGAGTACCGCCATCGGCAGAGGTATCGCCATTCCCCATGTACGGCTTTCCTCGGTGACGGATCTGGTAGTTTCGGTGGGGATCAGCAAGACGGATATTATCGACTTTCAGACCCTGGACGATGAGCCGGTGCGGCTGATAATCATGATCGCCGCCGCCTATAACCAGCATACATACTACTTGCAGACCCTTTCGTTTTACAGTTCCCGGCTTAAAAATTCCCAACTGCGGAATTCTATTCTTGAGGCCCCCGATCCCCTGCAGGCTTACCACCTCCTGGCAGGCATACCGGAAGCCGGAAATTAGCGGGCCGGAATTTCCCGGGGTACAGGTACACAATTACATTCAGATATAATGTAACATGCGGATTTGGGCGCATTCCCGGCCCAGGGGCCGGGAACCGGGCTTTCCGGGGCTCCGCGGGTCCCTTACCCGCTCCGGCCTCCTCGCCCCTTCGGGGCTCCGGTGGCGCGCTTCGCGCCCCCTCCTATCCCTTGCGCAGTAAAAGCAAGCGTAGCTTGTAAATTAAACCAATGTGGCTTCGCATAGCGCCACCGTATGCCCCTAAATTGAAAAATGCGCCCCGGCTTTAGCCGGGGCAGTGCGCGCGCGGCACAACGCGCGGAGCGCGTTGTGCTGGACCAAAAGCCAAGGGCTGTAGCTTGTAAATTAAACCAGCGTGGAACCGCATCAGCCCCTTCGGGGCTGTGCAGCAAGGAAATTTATTACACGACGCCGCTTCGCGGCTGGCGCATCAGCCCCTTCGGGGCTGTGCAGTAAGGAAATTTATTGTGGCTCCGCGGCTAGTGCATAGCGCCAGTGATTCCCCAGATATGAGTAATGCGGCCAAGCTTTAGCTGAGGGCACGCGCAGCACAACGCGCTCCGCGCTTGGGCTCTTGGGGAGCAGGCCCCCTCGAATAAAACCGGGTGCTACAGGCCCCCTAACACCCTGCGTATCTCCCCGGCCAGGCCCTCCGGGTTCTTGGGATCGTACAAAAACTGGATCGCCCGGCGGCTTTCGGCAAGAACGGTTTG
>JAIRNB010000357.1 GCA_031258265.1 Treponema sp.
TCCAGAATCCGGGAGTTGGAGGCCAGGGGGTCCACCGAGGGGTAGATGCCAAGTTCCACGATTTTCCGGGACAGGACGGTGGTGGCGTCCAGGTGGGCAAAGGTGGTGGCCGGGGCCGGATCGGTGATGTCGTCCGCGGGGACATACACCGCCTGGACGCTGGTGATCGACCCTTTGGAGGTGCTGGCGATCCGTTCCTGCAGGGCCCCCATCTCGTTGGCCAGGGTGGGCTGGTAGCCTACGGCGCTGGGGATGCGGCCCAGGAGGGCGGAAACCTCCGCTCCGGCCTGGATGAAGCGGAAGATGTTATCCACAAAGAGGAGTACGTCCTGGCCCCCCTGGTCCCGGAAATGTTCGGCCATGGTAAGTCCCGCCAGGGCGACCCTCATCCGGGCGCCGGGGGGCTCGTTCATCTGACCAAAGACCAGGGCGGTTTTTTCGATGACTCCGCTTTCGTTCATCTCCTTCCATAAGTCCGCCCCCTCCCGGGAACGTTCCCCCACCCCGGCGAAGACAGAATAACCGGCATGCTCGGTGGCGATGTTGCGGATCAGCTCCATGATGATGACGGTCTTGCCCACCCCAGCGCCGCCGAAAAGGCCGACCTTCCCGCCCTTGGCGTAGGGGGCCATGAGATCGATAACTTTTATCCCCGTTTCCAGCAGTTCCGTGGCGGGGCGCTGTTCCTCGAAGCTGGGGGCCGGCCGGTGGATAGAGGCGCTGCCGGCGCAGCTAAAGGCCCCCTTATCGTCGATGATCTTCCCGGTGACGGAAAACATGCGGCCCAGGACTTCTTCCCCCACGGGGACCCGGATAGGATACCCGGTATCCTCCACCTCCAGGCCCCGGGCCAGGCCCTCGGTGGCTTCCATGGCAACGCAGCGGACCCTGTTATCCCCGGTATGCTGAAGTACCTCCAGGGTAACCGGCCGCTGTCCGCCGGGGACCTTTATCTCCAGGGCATTGAGGATGGCGGGGATGCCGTCTTCAAAACGGACATCTACCACCGGACCGACTATCTGTGTAACATGACCAATACCGCCCATGACATTACTCCTGTTAAAAGGCGGCGAAAGCGCCGCCGGCATCCAAAATCCCGCTGGAATCCAGAGCCCCGCCTGTCAGTTTGCCGCGCTTCGCGCATAAAACCCTAAAAATCGCCAGCAAGCGCAGCGGGCCGCTATCTCTGGGCCGCGGAACCGGAAACAATTTCCGTCATTTCCTGGGTAATCCCCGCCTGGCGGGCCCGGTTGTAGTTAAGCCGCAGGCTGGCCAGCATCTCCTCCGCGCTTTTGCTGGCCTCGTCCATGGCGGCCATGCGGGCGCTTTGCTCGCTGACGTAAGCCTCTACCAGGGAACCGTAGATAATGCCCCGGATATAAAGGGGCACCAGGGCGTCGAAAACCTCGTCGGGGGAGGGGAGAAATTCAAATTGCAGTTCCACCCGCTTCTGCCCCTCCGCCCTGGAAAGATCTTCCTGCATCCTGGCTAAATCCAGGGGGAGGATCTGCCGGGCGGTGGGGAGGAGTTTAATGCTGCTGTACATGTGGGTATATACCACATGGACCTCGTTGAACACGCCCCACTCAAACTGGGAAATAAGGTAATCGGCAATTTCCTTGGCATTGTCTACCGTGGGCATCTGGGACCGGAAGGAAAAATTTTCCAAAATAAGATACGGGGTCTGGGTAAAGTACCGCTGTCCGATAACCCCGCAGAGAATCAGGATGGGGTTCTTAACTTTTTCGCAGAGTTCCACCGCATGACGGCATACATTGGCGTTGTAACCCCCCGCGAGGCCCTTATCGCTGGTGATCACCAGGATGGCGGTATGGTAGCCGCTGTTTTTTTCCCCGGCTTTGACATATTCGCTCCTCAGCGTTCCCGCGCCGGACAGAATATCGAACATGGATTTTTGTATCCGGGCAAAATAGGGTTCCGTGTCTTCCAGGAGGCGGCGGCCCTTTCGCAGCTTGGCGGTGGAAATAAGGTTCATGGCCTTAGTCACCTGGAGGGTCTGGGTTATGGCCCGCATCCTCAGACGGACATCCCGTAGATTCGCCATTGATTCCTCCCCTACCGCTTTACCTGCTTGTACGACTCTACGGCCCCCCGCAGTTCCCCTTCCTGCTCCGCGGTGGTGGCCCCGCTTTCCGCGATGGCCTTGAGGAGCCCCTGGTTATGGGCCCGCAGATATTCCAGGAAGCCCCTGGCAAATTCCCCGATCTTCTCCACCGCCACATCCATGAGGCAGCCGTTGACCGCGATAAAGAGGATCGCCGTCTGCTCCTCCATGGCGTAGGGCTTGAACTGGGGCTGTTTAAGGACCTCCATGAGCCTAAGCCCCTGGGCCAGTTTATCCTGGGTGGCCTTGTCCAGATCGCTGCCGAACTGGGCAAAGGCGGCCATTTCCCGGTACTGGGCCAGGTCCAGGCGCAGGCGGCCGGAGACCCGGCGGATCGCCTTGGACTGGGCGGAACCCCCCACCCGGCTGACGGAAAGCCCCACATCAACGGCGGGCCGGAAACCGGAGTTAAAGAGTTCCGAATCCAGAAAGATCTGGCCGTCGGTAATGGAAATGACGTTGGTGGGGATGTAGGAGGAAATATCCCCCGCCTG
>JAIRNB010000369.1 GCA_031258265.1 Treponema sp.
CCCCCCCGGCCCGCCCCCGGGCCCGCCCCCGCCCCCCCCCCCCCCCAAACTGCGTAGACTGCGAAGGATTAATAGCGTTCATTAGAAACAGATCCCCTGTCTTACAAACTTTCCCAGGACTTATCCAAAACCAGCCGGGTCCTGGAAGTAATTCATGATACCACGGGTTTTTTCTCCCCGCAAGAAATTTTTTATTCACGAGTCTGGTTTAATGCCCCGGCCTAAGCGCGGGCTTAGGCGCTCGTTTTGCGCGCCTGGCGCCCATGTCCGGCTCGAAAAGCCTAAAAGCTGAAAGATTGACAAGGGCCGGGGCAAACCATAGAGTATTTACTGTAAGAGACAACGAAGGGAGGGCGTTGCATCTGATCGGGCGGCGCTTTGGCCGCCTCCCTGGAAAATCGGGGCGGTACGAGGAGGTATCAGATGAAGCGTTTGGCGGGAATTCTTCTGCTTGCTGTGGTTACCCTTGCCTTTTTCCCCGGGTGCAGAACGGTAGAACCTTCCACGGTTGACAATAAAGGTGTCGATTTAACGAAGGAGATCGGCCGGCTGGAGGGCCTGTACAAGGAAGCGGTACGGGTACCCATTACCCCGCAGATTGTCGGCCAGGTTAGGGAAGAAAAAAAAGATTACCTCCTGGGGGAGATTCGGTATTTTCCCTCGGTAAACATTGCCCTTATGCACAGCCGGGCCGGTGAATCGTCCATGACTCTGGAAACCAGGGAACTGCCCAGGCTTAGGAGGGCCTCCCGCCCGGATCAGCCTTCGCAAAACGCCCAGGAAGTTCCCCAGGATACTACGCCTGAAGAGTCCATCACATTTCACGACGTTCCGGTCCTTACCTTCCGGGAAGGGGGTTCTTCCCTGGATCAACGCAGAATTACCAGCGATGACGAGGGCCATTTGAAGAACCTTAGTCCCGAAGGGGATGTTTTTGAGATTTACTATCCCGGTCAGGGCGTTACCCTGGGATTTTCCCTTAACCGGGAAGAAAATTGGTATGATCTGGAATTCGCTATTGATGAGAGTACCGGTGAACGGACCAGCCTGGCCATGACCGGGGTCCGGCCCCATTTGATGATCAACTACCAGGCCGTTTTTCCCCTGGGGGAAACCCGGATACAGATGGACAGGATCCTCCGCCCGCCAGAGCCCCCTTCCAGGGCCGGTGGGACTGAGCCCTTGCAGTCCCTCTCCGATTCCCCCCCGCCGGATCCTTTTTCGCAGGCGGATTCTGTTCTGGCGGAGACCCCGCCGTTGAACGATTCCCCCCTTGAACAGTTCCCCGATCCTCCGGCGGAGGATTTTGGGGAGGATTCGCCGTTTTACCCGGAGGAGGGGGCTGAAATTGTGGACCTGGAAACCGGCGGGGAGGGTTTCTACCTGGAAAAAGCCCCTCCCACACCCTGGGGAGAGGGAGGGGAAGAACTGTACCTGGGCGGGGGGGAAGGTCCGGAGGTAGAGGTGGTACTCCTGACGGAAGAAACCCCGCTTGAACCCGCCGGGAAGACATTTCCCGCCGGCTGCTACATTATCCAGGTTGGCGCCTTCCGGGAGAAACGGAATGCCGCCGCCGCCTTCGCGGCCCTTGAGGGGGCGGGTTTTCAGCCCCTCTATGAACCCCATTTGGGCCTGACCCGGGTGCTTATCCCCGCCGTGGAAAGGGGCGATCTGCCCCGGATCAGGGAAAAAATCAAGGCCCTTGGCCTGGGTGAACCCTATGTGCGGCAATAGCCGGTTCCGGATCTCCTAACCGCCTGTTTTATATGGGAAACCGGCTTTAGCTTGGTCGGGCTGTGCGCCCAGGCAGCGTACCGGTACAGGGGACTAATGCCGCGCGTCCATAAGGGGGGGTAGCGGAGTAGACCGCAGGGGCAAACCCCCCCGGGGTTTGACACGAGGACTACGGAGCGAGGGCGGGGCAGCGTTAAAACATGCCCTACATGGACGATCATGCCCCCGGCTTTTCAAACTTGTGTGCCCCCCCTAAAAACATGGTGAAAAACGTAGATGCCTTATCTGCCAGCCTTTCACAGAACGGTTTTTCATGTTACAACTACAACACTAAAAGACGGCCCTGTAGCTCAATGGATAGAGCGACTCCCTCCTAAGGAGTAGGTTGACGGTTCGATTCCGCCCAGGGTCAAGGGCGCGGCTTTGTTCAGGGCGGCTAAGGCTGCCCCCGCAAACCGGGTTTTGGAGAAATCCCGGCTGTAAATCCCGCGAATGATCTATTAAGCCGCCTGTTTTTCCATTATGCTTAATGGGTTATGGATCTTGATTCCGCCAAACCTTTGATTGTGCAGAGCGACCGGACCCTGCTCCTTGATGTGCATGCCGCCGCCGCCGGCGAGGCCAGGGCCGCGATTCTGCCTTTTGCGGAACTGGAGAAGTCCCCGGAACATATCCATACCTACCGGATCACCCCCCTTTCCCTTTGGAACGCCGCCAGCGCGGGTTTTTCCCCCGCCGGTATTGTGAAGGTTATCAACGACTATAGCCGTTACGCCGTGCCTCCGGGAATTCTGGAGGGTTTTGCCGATATTATGTCCCGTTATGGGAAAATTCGGATGCTGCCGCCGGAAACCGGGGATACCGGGGATACCCTGATCCTTCGCTGTGAAGATGAGTTGATCGCCAGGGAAATCGAGGCCGCCAAGGTCCTGAAAAAGTACCTGCAGCCCAAGGAAGGGCCGGACGGGGCGCGGGTCTTTACCCTGCGTTTGATTGACCGGGGTACGGTAAAGCTGGAGCTTATCCGCCTGGGCTGGCCGGTAAAGGATGAAGCCCCCTTTTCAAAGGGGGAAGATCTGGATCTGGAACTGAGAAAGATCAGCCGTTCCGGCAGGGCCTTTGCCCCCCGGGACTATCAGTGGGACGCGGCCCGGGCGGTTTGCGGGCACGGGGGGCCCGGCATGGGCTACGGGGTAGTGGTCCTGCCCTGCGGTTCGGGGAAAACCGTGGTGGGCATGACTGTGATGTCCCTCCTTAAAACCAATACCCTGATCCTTACCACCAATGTGGCGGCGGTGCATCAATGGATCGAGGAACTCCTGGATAAGACCAATCTGGAACCGGAAAGCATCGCGGAGTACACCGGGGATTCCAAATCCGTGGCCCCTGTTACCATTGCCACCTACCAGATCATCACCTGGCGGCCGGACCGGGAGGGGGATTTTCCCCACTTTCATCTGTTTCGGGAACGGCCCTGGGGGCTTATCATCTACGATGAGGTACACCTGCTCCCCGCCCCGGTATTCCGGGTTTCCGCCGAACTCCAGGCGGTGCGGCGGCTGGGCCTTACCGCCACCCTGATCCGGGAGGATGGGGCGGAAGGCGCGGTTTTCAGCCTGGTGGGGCCTAAACGCTGCGATGTGCCGTGGAAGGACCTGGAGGTCCAGGGTTGGATTGCCGAGGCTATTTGCACGGAGATCCGCCTGGACCTGCCGGAAAATTTGCGGATACCCTACGCGGTGGCCCCTCCCCGGGAGAAGTACCGTATCGCCAGCGAGAACCCCCATAAGGAAGACGCGGCCCGGCAGTTGGTAGAAAACCACCCGGAAGATCAGATCCTGGTTATCGGCCAGTATATATCCCAACTGGAATCCATGGCCCGGCTTCTCAAGGCCCCCCTTATTACCGGGAAGATGCCAAACCCGGAGCGGGAGCGGATATACGCCGCCTTTAAGCGGGGGGAACTGCGGGTAATCGTCGTGTCCCGGGTAGCCAATTTTGCCATTGATCTGCCGGACGCTTCCTGCGCCGTCCAGATCTCCGGGTCCTTCGGTTCCCGGCAGGAAGAAGCCCAGCGGCTGGGACGGATTCTCCGGCCCAAGGGGGGGAAGAACGCCTGGTTCTACACCTTGGTATCCCACAGCACCGTGGAGGAGGATTTTGCCGGCAACCGGCAAAAATTCCTTGCCGAACAGGGTTACAAATACTCTATACAACACTGGACGGCTTAGTATGGAAGCCATGTTCCACAGCCAGGACCAGTGGAAATCCGCGATGATGACTCTGCCGGACGATGTTTTTTTTGATCTCCTCCGCAGTATCTTTGGCCATATCAAGACTCCCTTTAGCAAGCAAAACCTGCTTACCGATTTATGGGCTTTTTTTTCCCGGGAAGACGTTCAGAGAAACATGGCGGCATACATTGATGAGGCGGATGCCCAGGTTATCGCCGCGGTGGCGGTATTAGGCCAACCGACGGCGGGGGATCTGGAACGGTTCTTCGCCGGGGATGAGGGGCTTTCCGCCCTGCTCCTTAACCTGGAAGAACGGTTTATCCTTTACCGCTTTCGGGAGGGGGGGGATCTCCGGCTGGCTCTGAATCCGGCCCTGGCCCCCGTGTTAAAGCCCTGCGGCGGGGAGGCTTTCCCCTCGTTTCCCCTGGGGGAAGCCGGAGTCTTGTCCGCGCCGGAAGCCGGGCGGGGGGACGACCGGATCTTTGCGGCCCTCCTCTCTTTTTTCCTGGAAGAGGGCAGCCCCCTTGGCCTGGGGGGACGGCGCCGCAGGAAAATTGCGGATGCGGGCAAACGAATCTTCCCCGGTATAGATCTGGACGCCGCCTTTCGCTGTTTTCTCCGCCTGGGTTTGCTCCGCCCTGCGGCGGGTCCCGAAGGGGAGGGCCTGGATATCGGGGATCATGTGCTAAGGGCTTTTCAGGACCTTGACCGGCGCGGCCGCCTTGTTTACTGGGCGGCGGGCCTGGTGGATGCGGGAAATGAAGCCGGAGTTTCCGGTGAAGACAGCCCCGCCCCCCAACTGTTCCGGGGCCGGATTCGCTATCTGGCCAGGCTTATAAGCGGAATATTGGACTTCCTGGAAGAAGACCGGGTTTACCCGGTAAAGACCCTGGGCCGCTTTTTGTTTGTCCTTGAACGGGAAGAGTCCTCCGGCCCCCCGCCGCCGAATTCCCCGGCGGCGAATCCCCCGGCATCGAATTTGAATCCCCCGGACATTGAGGCCCTCTGCGGGGCCATGGCCCAGGCGGGCCTCTTGCGGCGCCTTCCCCAGGGCTACTGCCTCCCCAAAGGGCCGCCTGAAAGCCAAACTACCCCGGTTCTAACGGTGGACGCCCCGTTTTTTTGCCTGGCGTACCCCGGCATTGATTTTGCCGATGTCCTGACCCTGGCCTCTTTCGCCATAATCCGGGAAACCGGGGCGGTATTCCGTTTTGAACTAACCAGGGAATCCTGTCTCCGCGGCTTTGAGCGGGGCCTTAGCGCGGCGGAGATGGGGAAACTGCTGGTCCGGCTTTCGGAAAACCGCGTGGAACCGGCGGTGCTGTGGACTCTGGAGGACTGGGAAAAACGCAGCAGGGAGGTGGCCCTTTTTGAAGGGAGTTTCCTTGTCCTCTCCCCGGAACGCCGTTATTTGGCGGAGACCGAAGCCCTGTCGGCCATGATCCGGCGGGAACTGGCCCCCGGATTTTACTGGCTTGTCCCCGGAGCCCAGGTGACGGAGGCCCTGCGGAAGGCGGGGGTCGAGGTTTTTCTCCGTTCCCCCGGACCGGAGACGGAGGAGGACCCTCCCCGTCAAATCCAGGGGGCGCAGAGGCTTTTCCCCCAGCCGGGAAGGGCGCCGCCGGTCTTTCCAAAAGTAGACGCCGGAAAGGACCCTGATGTGGCCCAGGATCAGGATGCGGAAACGCTCAAGACCCGGTTCCGCCAGGCCCTGGCGGGCCGTTCCCTTTCCGCCCCCGAGCGGAAGGAGCTTAGCGCCCGGATTGACCGGCGGCTGGTGCTTGCGGAGTCCCAGCTTAGCGCCGGCTCGGTGCGGGCCGAAAAACTTGAAGCCCGGGGCCTGGACTATGTGGGGAAAGCTTCTATCGCCAGACAGGCTATCAGCGCACATTCCCTTCTTGAACTGGTATGGTCTTCCCCGGAGGAAGGGGGCAGGGAGCAGCGGGTCCTGGCCTTCCCCCAGGGCATGGAAAAATCCGGGGGGGAGAGTATTCTGGTGGTGGAAGATTCCCTTGCCCCCGGGGATACTGTCCGTATTCCCCTGGCAAAGATAAGTCTTCTGCGGCGGATAAAAAAATCGATCTTTGAAATGTAGGGACTGTGATTCCCGGCGCGGTGAATTTGCCGGTTCTGTTTTGGAATTTGGGCGCATCCCCGGCCCGGCTGAGGCCGCAGCGGCCCTTAGAAAAAGAGGAGAAGGATATGCCATTGTTACCATTTTCCAGCGTATCTATTAATCAACAGGCGGAAATCAGCCAGGCAAAGCTGGCAGTTCTGATTGACGCGGATAATACCCAGCCCGCGATTATCGAAGGGCTCCTTGGCGAGGTTGCCAAGTACGGGGTAGCCAGCGTAAAGCGAATCTACGGCGACTGGACCAGCAATAATCTGCGGTCCTGGAAGGACAGGCTGCTGGAGTACGCTATCCAGCCGATACAACAGTTTTCCTACACCACCGGGAAAAATGCCACCGACTCGGCCATGATCATCGACGCCATGGATCTGCTCTACAGTGAAAAGCTTGACGGTTTTTGTATTGTTTCCAGCGATTCGGATTTTACCCGCCTTGCCGCCCGGCTGCGGGAAAGCGGCCGCATGGTCTACGGTTTTGGGGAAAAGAAGACCCCCCGGGCCTTTGTTTCGGTCTGCGATAAATTTATTTATACGGAAATACTGCGGGACAACCAGGAGGAGGCCGAGGAGGATGACGGCAGGCCCGCGGCCCGGCAGCGGAAAGAATTTAAACCGGACCGGCGGCTCCTTAAACTGCTGCGCGATGTGGTGGACGATCTGGCCGATGAATCGGGCTGGGCCTACCTGGGAGCGGTGGGGCAGAAGATAAGCCTGCGTTCCGCGGATTTTGATCCCCGGAACTACGGTTTTAGAAAGCTGGGGGATCTTTTCCGCGCCGCCCCCCAGTTTGAAACGGAGGAGAGGCCTCAGGAAAACGGCACGGGGCGGCAAGTCTACATCCGGTGGAAAAAGCGGAAATAACGGGTACTATGGTTTTCCTGGCGGAAAACGGTACTGGCCGGCAAGTTTACATCCGGTGGAAAAGACGTAAATAGGGGTATTGGCCGCGGTATTGCTGTTTTACTCTAAAAGAAACGTCACTAAAATTCTCGTTGTTATTTCCAATTCACCGGAAGGCACTATCGCTGAACCGCCGCCGCCGGCCGCTTCCTGGATCATTGATTGATTCAAAGATCTGTTGCTTATTGGCAAGACATGCTGATCCATCTCTTCTGATATGCTTAGTATTTTAATTATTTTCAGGTTTGAAAGTTCAGCATATTGGTTAGCCTTTTCAACGGCTTTTTGAAACGCCAGATCCCGGGATCTGACAAAATGTCCGGTATTATTTTTTACGCCGAAATTTATCTGGTTTAATTCTATCCCGTCAATCTGAATAAACTGGTCTATTATTCTGGAAACCTTTTCATCGCCGTTGTTAATATTGTCAATGGTAAAGGTTATCCTTTGTTCAGCCTTTTGCCCGACTAAGATACGCCTGCTCGTGTACTCATATTCAGAATGAAAGGTCAATGAAGCGGTGGCTATATTTTTATCCTCGATGCCCGCTTCTTTTATTATTGTCAAAGCCTGCCTAACCATTTTATTCACTTCGTCCTGGGCCATTTTGGTAGTTTGATCGACTTTACTTAACGTAATGGTCATTTGAATCATATCCGGCTGAACCAATACGGTACCGGTTCCAAAAAGAGAAATGGTGCTTTGGTTTTTTTGTTCACCCTTTAGACTGTTACAACTTGACATAAATGTAACGGCCAGCACAAGAATAAATACCGAAAAGCGCCCTGTTTTCATAAAATTGTCCCTTTTACCTTAATAGGGTTGTTCAAAAACTTCAGTTTTTGAACAACCCTATTCTATTACCACTTCCGATGCCGCATCCCCCTCCCTGGTGTAGGCCCGCCGGGAATTGTAGGGGTCCAGGTAACGTTCTCCCCGGTGGAAAAAGAGGTACTGGTAGGTCCCCGGCGGCAGGAAAAGGCTGAGGCTGTAAAGCCCCGCGGGGTATTCCCGCAGTTCGTACATAAAGGGGTCCCAGTGGTTAAAGCTCCCCGCCACAGTCACCGTCTCCCCCGGCGGCCCCTTAAACGAAAAATTCAAAACCCCCCTGGGGTTCTCGTGGAATGCCGGTTCCTTCGCGGTCTTGGGCAGAACCACCAGAGAATTGACGATCCCCGACGCCCTGTCCCGGCGGTTCGTAGGATTGAAGGGGTCCGTTGTCCAAAGGCCGTCCAGTACCAGGCGGTATTCGATCTCCGCCAGTCCCTCCGGCGCCTGGTACACATAAAAGAGGAGCCCCGAATCTTTGTAAGGATCGGGGGCCTTCTTTCCCGGGGGAATGGGCGCATCCAGGGGGTCCTGGGAAACCATGAGTTTACGCATCCAATGAACCGTGGCAAAACCCTCCGCCGCCAGGGCCACCCCCGCCCGGCGGTGGCTGGAAGGGCTGGTAAAGATAACCGCGTCCTGGAAAATTTGCGGTCCCTTTGTTTTTGGAAGGTTTAGAAGCAGGTCATAAAATTCGGGGGATTCCAAATCCGCCCCCACCGCGGGCAGGGTCAGGGAAATAAGAAAAACGGCCATCAGGAACGGGAGGAGATTCCCCCGGTCCCCCGCTGTGAATTTCATGATTACCCTAATTATCGGTTTTATCCTGGATTTTTTTAAGGACCATCCCCTATCCCCGGTTCCCTGTTTGTGCGCAAAGCGCAACAAACTCCTGGGTGGCTTAACGGGCAGGGGCTCTTTAGCCGATACTCATATATACTACTATGCCTTCTTTACAAGCCCTCCGGGATTTTAAGGCTTCTTTTGACGACATCGGCGGCGAAAGGGCCTCTTTGGAGGAGCAACATATACCCTTTGAAGACCTCCCCCTCCCGGAGGTTGAGGCGGAACTCCCCGATACCTCCGCCGCGGAAGCGGCGGAGGCGGCGGAAGAAGCGGAAGCCCTGGCAAGCCTGGCCCAAATGGGCCTGGATCCCTCGGTAGCCGC
>JAIRNB010000395.1 GCA_031258265.1 Treponema sp.
CCCGCCCCCGCCCCCCCCCCCCCCCCCCCCCCCCCCCCCCCCCCCCCCGCCCGCCCCCCCAAGACGAACAGCCGCAAGGCTGTATATTAACCAATGTGGCACGGCCTGGCCCGTGATAAGCAACCGGAGGTTGTGTATTAGGATAATGCGGCACGGCCTAGCGCCGCCGTGTGCCCCCAATTTCGACTAATGCGGCCAAGCTTTAGCTTGGCCGGTGCGCGCGCCAGTAATGCCCCAAAATTGACTAATGCGCCGCATTAAGCAGCCGCGCCCAGGGGCACGTCCGGCTTTTGGAACCCCTGCGCCCCCCCTCCTTAACTAAGATCACGGTGTTTCAGCGCGCATAGGCGCCGGTTATGGTAACGTCCCCCCAAAGGGAGGAGTAGGATTCCAGGCCCCCCACCGCCTCCTCCCAAATATTCTGCAATTCCCGGCTCCGGGACGCCGTTCTGCCCCGGGGGTCCATCCGCGACAGAACGGTCTCCCCCCTGGAAAAAGCGATCCGCCGGTTATCAAGGTTCCCAAAATACCAGGCCCCGTTCTCCCTTGGCTCAAAGCCCTCCGGCGCGGCCCCCGCCCCCAGGGCAGGGTCCAGGGGAACCCAGCCGAAGCCGTCGATCCAGAATTCCGCCCAGTAGTGTTTAAGGGCCTCGTTCCGGTTGACCAGGACCCCGGAAACCGGGATGGCGGGAACCCCCGCGGAACGGGCCAGGGAACAGAAAAGCAAGACCGCGGAATAGGGATCGGCCCGCCCCCGTTCCAGGGCGTCCAGAGCCCCCCCAGGGGCCCCTTCGCTGCCGGCCCGCTCAATATTCCCCTCTTTAAGGAGCCATTCGTAGATCATCCGGGCCTTCAGGTAGGGATTCCGTTCCCGGCCGCATATCCTGGCCCCCAAAGCCGCGATCCGGTCATCCGCGGCGGGGAGCAGACCGGTGGCCCGGGTATAGGCCGCGTGGATAGGGGACGATGTATCCTGTTTGATATTCTGGTGGGAAAGGCTTGCCTCCTGGGCATAGACCTCGACAAGCCAGGTTTGGCGTATCTCCGCCGTGGAATTAGAAGACAGGCCGGCAAGCTGAAAAAGATCGGTCCCCCGGTAGTTTTCCACAAAACTGTTCATGTTTTGGGAAAGGAGTTCCGGATTCCGCTGGGAAGCGGAAACCGCCGGCCGGGGAACCCAAAGGTACAGCGAATTGGGAGAATCCGCCTTCATAACCTGTATGTCAACGGAATAGCTAAAAGTGTAGCTCCGCTTGTTCCGAAAGATCCTCGTCCCCGGCTTACCGGCGACCTCAAAAAAAACGGGCCGGGATACGCCCCGGGGGGTTCTGATCTCCACATTACCGCTGGCCGCCCCGTCGGGGACCCTCACCCGGATCTCCCGCTCGTTCCAGAACTCATACCCGTAATCGGTTTCGGAAACCTCGATAGAAGCGGGACTCCAGGTTTCCACCGGGGTTCCCGGAACAATTTCCGCGGCCCAGGAGAAAAAAACCCCGCTCCGTTCCCGGGAACTGCCAAAACCGCTCCCCGTAATCGACACCAGGGAACCGGCCGGACCGGAGGAAGGGGTAATGGAACTTATCCGGGGGCCGAGTTCAAGATCCTCCCCGTTTACAGATTCAGGCATGGTAGCCCGGTTAGAAAAAAGCAGGGCGTTACTTTTCTTGTCCCCCACATGAACCCTGACCATGCCGGATTCGCCGAATTCGTTTATCCGCAGGGCGATAAGGGAATCTTCCCAGTGGAGGTAGGAAGAACCGGTGGGGGCGGTCCCGGCGATACTGACAAAGGATTCCCCCTGTTCATGGCCGAAATTTTCCCCCCGGATACTAAGGGTTTCCCCCAGCATACCAATAGGGGGCTCCAGGGAGTGGATCACCGGTTCTTTAGCTTCGCAGGAAAAAAAGACAAAAAGGACAAGACCGCAAAACAACTCCGCCGCCGGGGATAAAAAACGGCGTCCCCCCGGCCCCGGTATCTTTTTAGGAATCTCCGCTTCTAAAACGCTTTTACTCATTAGCGACGGGAGGGACGGGGGGCGCGGCCGGCGAATCCGGCGCGGGTGATTCCTGCCTGTCAGCCCGGTTACGCTGCGCTTCCTGGCCCCGGAATCCCTCGGTGTAAGGCCGAATCTCCAACTGCATTTCTATCCGGGTTTCCTGGGGAGCATTGGGGGAACCCAGGGGGAAAAAGAACAGGGGTTCTCCAAATTCAATCGGCATGGTCTGTAGGGTAGTTTGGTAATGCATACCTTCTCCCGGTATATCCACCCAAATCTGCCCCTGGACCACCAGAACATTGTTACCCCCCCGGCGGAAAAAGGGGGTAAACTGGAGGGCTATCACCACGTTGGCCCCCACTATTTTTATTCCCACGGGCCTGCCGGGGATAGTAACCTTGGAATTAACGGAATTCCAGACTACCTGCTGGTTCTTTTCCACAATCCTGGAAATAATATCCAGCACCACCGCCCGATCCTTAAGGTCCGGCAGCAGCTCCTCCAGAGATGTTTCCTGGCCAATTCCCGTACCCAGGGCCACAAAGAAAAGAACGCCCCCCAGGAACTTCTGACAGAATCGGAAAGGGAGAATCATGAAACCTCGCTTCCCCGCCGGCGATATCCGTTATTTATCATTGGCCGGACCTCTTTGGCGAATAGTCCGCGGCCCGTAACATTTTGGGCTCTCCGGCGCTCTGGAAACTTCTACTTTCCGGCAGGCGGATAATCACAATATCGTTGGAGTCGGTACTTTCAAGGTATTGAAGCACCCCGGATACATCACTGATAGGGCGGATATTGTTCATTTCCATGTCGATCCCCGCGGTTTCCAGGGAACTTACCGCCAAATCCGGAATAACCGGGGCCGGAGAGGATCTAAAGACCATCGAACCAAGGACCAGTACCACCGCTGCGGCGGCGGCGGCAATGGCCGCGGCGGCGGGGAAGGGGAGGATCACCCTCCGCCGCCACAGATTCCCCAGGGCCGAAGAATTTCCCTTTACTCCGGGGGATTTTTCGGCATACCGGAAGCTTTCCCCGGTAAGGAATCTATTTGCCTCCCCCGCCCCCTCTATGCGGCGGGAGACAGCTTCCCAAACCCGCTCCCTGGAACCGGGGGCTTCCTCCACCCGCATTTCCCCGGAAATCCGTTTCCAGGTTTCAACAGTTTTCCGGCAAACGGAACAGGAAGCCAGATGGTTTTCCATCTTTTCTTTCCACGGCGATGGTAATTCCCCGTCAAGATACACCGAAAGAATTTGACGATCAGGACACATACTCATCCCTCCCCGGAATTTTTCTCGAATTTTGGCGCTCCCCTTCCGCGGCCTCCAAAATCGTGGAAAGCCGCTCTCGGGCTCTAAATACCCGGACTTTGACGTTTCCTTCGCTTATGCCCAGGGTACGACCAATATCCTTGTAATTCATTTCGCCATACTCTTTTAAAATTAATACCATCCGAAGATTTTCCGGTAATTTTTTCAGGGCTTCCTGAACTTCCTGCCGGGCTTCTTTTTTAATAAGAAGCCCTTCCCCGTTTTCACTGGTCCGCGTATCCTCCCTAAAGGCACGCTGGTAGGCTTTCCGCTCCCGTTCTTTCCGCTTTGCGTAATTTAACGAAGCGTTTTTAACTACCCGGATAAGCCAGTACTTCGCCTCCTCCGGATTGGGGAAAACCATATTTTTTTCGTAAAGGCGAAAAAAAGCTTCCTGGCAAAGATCCTCCGCTGCCTCTTCGCTGGCGGCGATACGGTAGGCAACCCGAAACAGAATTGGAAATACCGTATCGTAAAGCTGACGGAAGTCCGGCCCAGTGTTTTTCTCTACCATTACAAAAACAACCTATTTCCCAGGTTTGTTACAGCCCTGTCTAAACTCTGCGCCAGACGGTTCCCCCGGGACCGTCTTCCAGGAAAATTCCCCGCTCTTTAAGACCAGCCCGTATAGCATCCGCCTTCGCGTAATCCTTCGCTTTTTTTGCCTCCGCCCTTTCGGCAATAAGTTTTTCTATTTCCCCCTCCAGCCCTGGAGCCTCCCCCCGGTCCGCCTCTTTTATTACACTATCCAGCTTAAGACCCAGCACCCCGTCCATTTCGAGAACCCGGGAAAGAACCTCAGCCGGTTCAAGCGCCGGATCACGGATAAGCCCCCAAAGTTCCGCCAGAGCCCGGGGGGTGGAAAGATCATCCTCCAGGGCCCTGTCGAAGGCCGCCACATAGGAGGCGCCCCCGCCAGAAACCGCCTGTTTTTTCGGCCCGGCGGCCCGGACCAGGGCCCGGATTCGCTCGGTCAGGGAACGGCGGGCGTTTTTCGCGGTCTCCAGGCTTTCCCAGGAAAACTGGAGTTGGCTGCGGTAATGGCCGCCCAGAAGAAAATAACGGTAATCCAGGGGATCATAACCGGCGTCTACCAGACTCTGCAGGGTAAGAAAACCGCCGGAAGACTTGGACATCTTGCCCCTGTTCAGAATTAAAAACTCATTATGAACCCAGTATTTCACCCAGGGATGCTTTCCCGTGGCGGCCTCGCTCTGGGCAATTTCGTTGGTATGATGAATAGGAATATGATCGATACCCCCGGCGTGGATGTCAAACTGTTCCCCCAGGTACTTCATACTCATGGCCGAACATTCGATATGCCAGCCCGGATAGCCCCGGCCCCAGGGGCTGTCCCATACCAGGGCCTGTTTTTCAAATTTACTCTTGGTAAACCACAACACAAAATCCTGGGGATTCCGCTTATTCTGGTCGGCCTCCACCCGGACCCCGGCCTTCAGTTCATCCTGCCGGAGCAGGGCCAGCTCCCCGTAATAGGGAAATTTACCCACATCAAAGTAAAGGTTCCCCCCGGCGGAATAGGTGTAGCCGTTAGCCTCAATGCGCTCTATCAAGGAGATCATCTCCCCCACATGCTCCGTAGCTTTACAAACCACCGTGGGCCTGCCAATATTCATCCGGTCCGTATCGTTAAAGAAAGCCTTCGTATAAAAATCGGCGATTTCCAGAATACTCTTACCCCGCTCCCCGGCGCTTTTTACCATTTTGTCGTCCCCCTCGTCATTGTCGCCGGAGAGGTGCCCCACATCGGTGATATTCATCACATGGGTAACTTCATAACCCAGACGGCGGAGGGTACGGGTAAGAATGTCATGGGTTACATAGGCCCGGAGATTTCCAATATGGGCATAGTTATAAACCGTGGGACCGCATCCATAGAAGCCGGCGCGCCCCTGAATTAACGGTTCAAAAGGCTGCAAGTTCCGTCCCAGGGTGTTATAAATAGTAAGGGCCATAAATGCCTATACGATACGGTAAAACGGATAAGGAAATCAAGTCTTAAGGAGGGGGGGCACATAAGTTCCAAAAGCCACAGGCACAGCGTTCCCGGCGCGGCTGTTTTTGCCGCTGCGCGCACTGCCTCAGCTAAAGCTGAGGCGCATTAGTCGAAATTGGGGGCACACGGCGGCGCTAGGCCGTGCCACATTATCCTAATACACAACCTCCGGTTGCTTATCACGGGCCAGGCCGTGCCACATTGGTTAATATACAGCCTTGCGGCTGTTCATCTCGGCCCCCCCTCGTTCCGTAGTCCTCCCCAGCTAACGCCGGGTCCGGTCTACTCCACTACCCCCCCTTGGGGGATCGCGAATCCCGTTCCCTGTATGGAAAGCTGCGGCCCAATGCCGGCCGCCCTCCCGCCCCGGCTGTGCCGGGCTTGCGGCCCGAATACAGGATACCGATAATCAGCTATGGATCTGCGTCCCTTCATAGAAGCCCTAAAAACCGAAGCGCATCATCTGGGCCTGGATTCGCCCCTCCCTGGGGAAGCTCCGCTGATCCTGGATTACCGCTTTGATGAACCCATGGCGGACCATACCAGTTTTAGGGTAGGGGGGCCGGCGGATCTCTGGCTGCGGCCCGGCGGGAACTTGTTCCCCGGTTTTGCGGAGCTTCTCCTCCGCCGGGCCGGGGAGGCGGGTATTCCGGTCTTTATCCTCGGCGGCGGGGCTAATGTACTGGTAAGCGACCGGGGTATCCGGGGAATTGTCCTGGATACCGCCGGCTGGAAGGGGATCAGGGAGGAGGAAGGGGGGCTTTACGTCAGATCCGGAACTTCCGTTGACGAAATGACCGGCTATGCCGCCGCCGCGGGACTTTCCGGGCTGGAATTTCTGGCGGGCATGCCGGGAACCCTGGGGGGGGCGCTGTGGATGAACGCCCGGTGTTACGAAAAATCCCTGTCCGATGTGTTAATCGAAACCGGAATTTTAGATATGGAGGGGGGAAAGGGGGAGATACGGCAAATAGGGCGCAGGGCGGGGGATTTCGGCTACAAAAAAAGCCCCTTCCAGGGCCGGCGGGTCCTTATCCTGGGAGCCCGGCTGGCCCTTAGCCCCGGAGAAAAGGGGGAAATCCGGCGGGAAATGGAAGAACACCTCCGGGACCGGGAACTCAAAGGCCATTACCGTTACCCTTCAGCGGGTTCCGTATTCAAAAACAACAGGGCCTTCGGTAAACCCGCCGGACAGATCATAGATGAGCTGGGGCTGCGGGGATTACGCGCCGGGGATGCCCAGGTAGCCCCCTGGCACGGAAACATCATCGTTAACCTGGGGAACGCCGGGGCCGCGGATATCCGTTCCCTGACGGACCGGATCGCCGCCGGAGTCAAAGCCGCCAGGGGAATAGAGCTGGAACGGGAAATACTTTTTGTGGGGGACTGGGAAAACCCTTAACATTCGCGCCTGTTCCGGAATTTTGGGAAGGCCGCATTAGACTTCAGCAAAAGTTCAGTTTTTTAGGGGACTCCGTTGACAACAATTTTAAGGACTACCTATACTACAAAATATGGCTGATCAATTACAGCTAAGTTTCGTAAATTTTTCAAAAAATTCGTATATTACCGTGGAGGGCAAACAAAACGCGGACCGTTTTTTTATAATCCGCAGCGGAAAAGTCATAATATCAAAAGAAGTAGAGGTGATAGAGGAGGAACGGGGCAATATTTTAGGCCCCGGCGATTTTTTCGGCGTCATTTCTACCATGTCTTCCCACAGTCATATTGAAACCGTCAGGGCTTTAAGCCCGGTTTCCCTTATTTCGGTTCAGAAACATCAGTTTTCCCAGCTTATTCAAAGCAATACCCCCGTGGCAATGAAAATAATCCTCCAGTTTTCCCGGCGGATGCGTTACCTGGACGAGGCCCTGACAAAGCTTACCCTTAAACGTAACGCCGAAAGCAACTCCTCCCAGCTTTTCAATGTGGGGGAGTATTACGCGAAAAAAAACCAGTACCTCCAGGCATTTTACGCATACAACCAGTATATAAAATACAACCCCGACGGGCCCAATGTGGCTATCGCCCGGATGCGGATGATGAAAATTGCCCCCTATGCCAAGGGTGTTAAGCTGGGCTTTAAGATGAACGAGATGATCCGCAGCCATGTGAAGGACAGCATGATTTTCTCCGAGGGGGAAAACGGAGACGAACTTTACATCATAAAAAAAGGATCGGTAAAGATCGTCAAAATCGTTGATAACAACGAAGTTCTTTTGGCGGTGCTTAAAAGCGGAGACATTTTTGGGGAAATGGCCCTGCTGGAATCCAAGCCCAGGACCGCCAGCGCGGTAGCCTATGAGGATTGCCAGGTAATGGCGGTAAACAAGTCCAACTTCGAGCGGATGATCGTTGACGAACCGCAGATAATCGCCCGGCTTACCACCCTGCTGGCGGAACGGCTCTGGTCCATCTACCGGCAGCTTGCCAATACCCTTATTGCCAACCCCCTGGGCCGCCTGTATGACGCCCTCCTTATCCAGTTGGAAAAAGGCAGGATTCCCCCTAAATACACCGGCTCCTTTTCCTTTGACTTTGGCCCCGCCGAACTGGCGAACATGGTAGGTCTTTCCCCGGAGGAAAGCGGGCCGGTGTTAAAAAAAATACTGGAAAACCGGAATTTCAAAGTCGTGAACGATAAATTGTATGTGGCTACCACAACGGAGGTTTTTCGCCAGAGTGAATATTACAAAAAGATTATGCACCGGGATCATTCCCTCAGCCATACAGGCGGCCTTTTCATCTCCTGATGAACCGGGGAGGGCTTGTCTTCCGCGCAAGGGATTGAAACGGAAATACCGGAAGCTTTACCACAGGTAAAGCTGAGGAATTGAAGTGGAAAGCCCGGTTTTTGCGTGCCCGGCACGCAAAAATGCGCCCAAAAACAAACAAAAAAGGTAAACGCCGGTCCCCCGGATGGGCAGTATGGGGGCTTTACCCCGGTTTCGGGAAACCGGTATAATTATTTCCCCATGGAAACAACCCTCAAGGGTCAGGGACGCAGTTTCAAGATTGACCAGTTTGAAGGTCCCCTGGATTTGCTTCTCTTCCTGATAAAAAAAAACGAGGTTAACATCTACGACATTCCCATTGCCCGGATCACCGAACAGTACCTTGATTATCTAAGTTATGTGGAAAAGCTGGACCTGGAGGATGCCACCGAATTCCAGGCCATGGCCGCGACCCTGCTCCATATCAAATCCAGGACCCTGCTTCCCCTGGAGGCGGACCTGGATGACGAGGGCATGGACCCCCGGCAGGAACTGGTGGATCAGCTCATCGAATATCAGAAATTCAAGAAGCTTTCCGGCCTCATGGAAGAAAAGGAACGGGAGGCCGAGTGGATCGTCGAACGAAAGCGGCTCCAGCGGGAACTGCCCTTCGATGACGAGGGACTCTGGGAACAGGTTGATATATGGGACCTTCTTAAAACCTTTACCGCCCTCCTGGAAAACCACCTGCCCAAAGAACGGATCATCGATCTGTACGAAGAGGTGACGGTAAACGAAAAAACAACCCTTTTGATGGAATTCCTGGAAAACCAGGGTAAATGCCGTTTCACGGATCTCCTGGTCCGCAAGGGATCGATTATGGATTTTGTCTGCGCCTTTCTGGCGATCCTGGAGGCGGCCAAGACCCGGTTGATCCTGATATGCCAAAACCGCATGTTTGGCGATATTCTGCTCTGTGTCAGGGAGGGCGTCCTTGGATAAAGAAGCGGCCCTTCTGGAGGCGATCCTCTATTTGGAATCCGAAGCCCTGGATGAGGCGGCCCTGGCCCGGATCTCCGGTCTTTCCCGGGAAGTGGTGGAAAAGGCCCTCGGCGTTCTGGCGGAACGTTATACCCAACTCGGATCGGGGGTGGAACTTTCCCGTATCGGCGGGGGAATCGCCATATCGCCAAAGCGGGAGTATTGGGAAAATCTGCGGGAACGCTACGGAAAACGGAACGAAAACCGGCTTTCCCGGGCCGCCATGGAGACTCTTTCGATTATCGCCTATTCCCAGCCCATTACCCGCAGTGAAATTGAGGCTATCCGGGGAGTCCAGCCGGACAACATGATCCGCCTTTTGATAGAAAAGCAGTTCATCCGGGAAGTGGGAAAAAAGGATGTCCCCGGAAAACCTGTCCAGTACGGGACTACCGCGGAATTCCTGCGATTCTTCAGGCTGAACAGTATTGCGGATCTCCCGAAACTGGATGAACGGGAGGCGGACCGGTTTGAACTTGAAGGGGAATAACGCGGCGGATCTTCAGCCCGAAGAATGGGGTTTTCATTCCGGGCCGGAAAACCCGGAGTCCCGGGGGATCAGGCTCCAGGTTTACCTGGCCCGCGGGGGGCTGGCCTCCAGGAGGGGGGCGGAGGAACTTATCGCCGCGGGCCGCGTACAGATAAACGGAAGGGTAGTCGGTGTTCCGGGGGAAAAGGTGTTCCCCGGTGACACAGTCTTGGTGGACGGAGTTCCGGTAAAGCCGGAAACCCGGCTTCGCTACCTTGCCCTGCATAAGCCCCCCGGCTATATTTGCAGTTCTTCCGATCCCCAGGGCCGGCCCTTGGCATTGGAACTTCTCCCCACCGGCATCGGGGAACGGCTTTACAGCGTGGGCCGCCTGGATCTGCGTTCCTCCGGCCTCATCCTCTTTACCAATGACGGGGATTTTGCCGCCAGGGTAAGCCATCCCTCGGCGGGCCTTGAAAAAGAATACCTGGTGGAAGCCTCCGGCCCCATACCGGACTCCGTGGTAAAAGACTTTACCCGGGGGCTCGTCGTGGAGGGGGAGAGGTACCAGGCCAGGAAAATCGAAAGAACCGGTCAACGGCAGTTAAAAATCTGTCTAATCGAGGGGAAAAACCGGGAGATCCGGCGGGTCTTTTCATATTTCCACCTGCACGCGGTTAAGCTTCACCGGGTCCGAATCGGGCCGGTAATGCTGGGGGCTTTGGCGGAAGGCGCTTCCCGGTCCCTCGAAGAAACGGAAATAGCGGCTCTTTTGGGAGGAATGTAATGGTTATCGCCATAGACGGCCCCGCAGGTTCCGGGAAAAGCACCATCGCCCGCCTTCTGGCGGAAAGGCTCCGTTTGCCGGGAGGGGGGGGGCTTAGCTATATAAATTCGGGAAACCTGTACCGGGCCTTTACCCTTGGCTGTCTGCGGCGGGGGCTCCGCCCCGAACAGGCTGAAGAAGTCCTGGCCTATGCCGGGGCCGCCCGGGTAGAGTACCTGCCCGGCGGCCGTATTCTTCTGGAAGGGGAGGATGTAACGGATCTGCTTCATTCGGACGAGATCGACAGCTACGCCGCCCCTTTTTCCACCATTGTTCCCCTGCGGCGCCTGGTCAACGATCTTATCCGCGAAACAGCCCGGGGTACGGACGTGGTAGCGGAGGGCCGGGATATTACCACCGTTGTTTTCCCCCGGGCGGAGTATCGCTTTTACCTGGACGCTTCCCCGGAATCCCGGGCCAAACGCCGCCTTGAGCAGGGAACTTCCCGGCTTGGCCCGGAAGAAATCCTTAAAAACATCCAGGAACGGGACGAGATCGACCGGAACAAGGCGGAAGGAAGCCTTACGATTGCCCCCGGGGTAGAGTACCTGGATACATCACTCTTGACCATCGAACAAGTTTATGCCAAATTAGAAGCTAAAATAATGCTTGAAGGATCGGACATGGCCCAGATGGAAGTGGAGGCGGATTCCAATCCGCAGAATGGGCCGGAGGGAAATGCCGTAGGCGCCTCCGGAAACATTCAAACACAATTACAGGAAGAATACCTTAAATCCCTTGAACAACTGGAAGAAGGTCAGTTGGTTGACGGCATTGTCATCCAGGTAACTTCTGATCAGGTGTTTGTGGACGTTGGCTACAAGTCAGAGGGCAAAATTCCGATCGCCGAGTTTACCGAGCTTCCCAAGGTGGGGGATACGGTATCGGTTATCCTGGTGGCGAAGGAAAACCGCTACGGAGAAGTCATTGTTTCCAAACAGAAAGCGGATGTAAAGATCTTCTGGAAAAACCTCCGCCAGGCCTTCCAGGACCATAGTTCCGTTGAAGGGCTCATCGAAAAGACCGTTAAGGGCGGTTTTGATGTGAATCTGGGCGCCGGTGTCCATGCCTTCCTTCCTATCAGCCAGTCGGATGCCCAAAAGGTGGAAAAGCCGGAAAAATTCCTCGGTATGAAGACCAGTTTTTATGTGGAGCGGCTCTATTCGGACGGCAAAGTAAACATCGTGGTGAACCGCCGCAAGTGGCTGGAAGAAGAAATTGACCGCAAACGAAACGAATTCTTCGAAAATACCAAGATCGGCGCCGACGTAACGGGTACGGTAAAGAGCTTCACATCCTTTGGCGCCTTTGTCGATCTGGGGGGCTTTGACGGCCTTTTGCATATTAACGATATGAGCTGGGGGCATGTAACCCGGCCTAAAGATTTTGTCAAAAAGGGGCAGGAAATTCACCTCAAGGTGATCCGCATAGATCCGGCGGAAAAGCGGATCAACCTGTCCCTTAAACACTTTACCGATGATCCATGGGTACGTTTTGAAGAAAAGTACCATGTGAACGATGTTGTCAAAGGGAAAGTAACCAAACTTACCGATTTTGGCGCGTTTATCGAGCTGGAAGAGGGAATCGAGGGCCTTGCCCATATTTCCGAATTTTCCTGGGTCAAGAAGATCCAAAAATCCGAGGATCTCCTCCATATCGGGGATGAAGTGGAGTGCATGATCCTGGGCTACGATATTCAGGCGGGCCGGGTTTCCCTGGGGCTCAAACAGGTTACCGCCAATCCCTGGGATGATATTGACGAAAAGTACCCTGTGGGGACCCGGCTTACCCGCAAGATAGTCAAGATCACCAATGCGGGGGCCTTTATTGAACTGGAGGAGGGGATTGACGGCTTCCTCCACGGGGATGATATTTCCTGGACCCGGAAAATTAAGCATATCGGCAGTGAATTCCAGGTTGGTCAGGAAATTGAGATCATGGTTGTCTCGGTAGACAAGGAAAACCGTAATGTCCGCCTTGGCGTTAAGCAGCTCAGTGAAGACCCCTGGCAGAGTTTTGCGGAAACCTATAAGCCCGGTTCTCCGGTGGAGGGGGAGGTCGCTTCGGTTACTGACTTTGGTATCTTTGTTAAGGTTCCCGGTGGTATTGAAGGGCTTATCCATAAGTCCAATCTGTCCGAAAACCGGGATGACAACCCTGATGAAGCCCTTAAGAAGTTTCAGCCTGGGGATAAGGTTAAGGCGGTGGTCCTTGAGATACAGCCTGCCAAACAGAAGGTCGCCTTCTCTATCCGGGATTACCAGAAAAAAGTGCAGAGGGATGAAATCTCCCGCTATATGGCGGCCGAAGAGTCCGATGACTCCACCTTTACCCTGGGCGACGCTTTAAAATCCAAAGGGTCCGAATAAAAAGACCGCATTGTGATGCTGTCAACGATAGACGCACAGAAATTTAACACACTGATAGAGACTAATAATCTTATCAATTCGGACTATGGGGATATTCATGCCCTCCTGTCCCATATTCTTGAATCCGCCACCCGCTTTTGCGGGGGGGAGGCTTCCAGTATCCTTCTTCTGGACAAGGGAAAGCAGGAACTCTACTTTGAAACCGCCCTGGGGATCAAAGGGCAGGAGGTTAAGCGGTATACCCTTAAACCCGGCGAAGGGATCGCCGGCTGGGTGGTTCAACATAACAAGACTCTGATCATCAACGATGTTGATAATGATAAGCGCCATCAGCGGCGTATTTCCCAGGAACTCAACTATCATCTAGCAAACATGATCGCCGTCCCCATGCGCCTCAAAAACGAATGTATCGGCGTTATCGAAGTGATGAACAAGGCGGGGGGGAAGCCCTTTGCGGGGGAGGATGTTGAGTGGGCGGAGATATTCGCTACCCAGGCCGCCCTGGCAATTACCAACGCCCGGAATATAGAGAAGGCCCAAAACGAAATACAGTTCCTCCGGGATCAGCTTAAAACCGATCAGGGCTACCATACCTTTATCTCCAAGAGTCCGGTGATCCAGGAAAAGCTGGAGATTATCGACCGGGTGGCGAAAACCGATTCTTCAGTGCTGATTCTCGGGGAAAGCGGGGTAGGGAAGGAGCTTTTCGCGGAACAGATCCACCTGCGCAGCCCCCGCAGCCAGGCCCCCTTTATCCGCGTCAACTGCGCCGCCATACCGGAGGGACTCCTGGAAAGCGAACTCTTCGGCCATGTGAAAGGGGCCTTTACCAACGCTATTGCCAACCGGCAGGGCCGCTTTGAAATGGCCGACGGGGGAACTATCTTCCTGGATGAAATTGCCGATATTCCCCTGGCCCTGCAGGCCAAACTGCTGCGGGTCATCCAGGAACGGACCTTTGAAAAAGTCGGTTCCGATGTTTCTATTACCGTTAATGTAAGAATCCTGGCGGCCACCAATAAAGATATTGAGGCTCAGGTGGAGAAGGGGGAATTCCGCAGTGATCTTTACTACCGGCTTAACGTGCTTCCCCTGTTTATCCCCCCCCTTAGGCAGAGGCCGGAAGATATTCCCGAATTGGCCTCTTTTTTTCTGAAAAAATTCATGGGAGAAACCAAAAAACAGTTTGAAGGTTTCTCCGATAAGGCTATGAAGGCCCTGCTTTCTTATTCCTGGCCCGGGAATATCCGGGAACTGGAAAATTCCGTGGAAAGGGCCTGTGTGATAGGGAAGGGCCGCCTGATACAGCAGGAGGATCTGTTCCTCACTAACGCCCGGGCGGTAGTTTCCGGGGCGGCGGAGGGCCGGAATTTAAAAAACGCCATCAATAGTTTTAAGGCTTATTTTATCCGCAACGTATTAGAGGAACATAACTGGAACCAGACGGAGACGGCCAGGGAACTGGGAATTCAGCGGACCTATCTTTCCAGGCTTATCAAAGAACTGGAGATTATCAATTTAAAGGATTAAGCGGCAATTTTTCAAAAGGGTAAGTTCCCAAAACTCCAGTATTGGGAACTTACCCTGAATTTCAGGGTTTTGGAGGTTATAAAGATAATGCCGGATGTAAATAACGAGTACAGCTTAGATGACAAGATCAACAATTTTGTCCAGAATAACCGCAGGAAGATTCTTATCTGCCTTGGAATTGTGGTAATCGGCGTGGCGGCCGTTATCGCGGCTATTACAATCCGCAATAAAATATGGGAAGGGGCGGTTAGCCGGGTAGAAGATTTTACCCGCCGCTATGAGGAACTGCGGTTTAATATCACCGACGCGGCCAACGCGGAAAGCGTCGCCGCCCTGCTGACGGAACTTTCCGCCTTCGCCCCCGGGGCATCCGGTTATCCGGGCAGCCGGGCCTATGCGATTATCGCCGGAATCCACGGCGATAAAAAGGAGTGGGCGGAGGCGGAACAAGCCTGGCGGGACGCGGCGAAAAAGGCCGGCAAGACCTATCTGGCTCCGGTGGCCCTGTTCAACGCCGCATCCGCTGCGGAAGAGCAGGGGAAAACCGCCGAGGCGATTGCCCTTTACACCGAATGTCTTGGCATGGCGGAGTTATTTCCCTCGTCCCCCCGGGCTCAGTTTGCCATAGGCCGGCTTGAGGAGAAACAGGGGAATAAAGAAAAAGCCCTGGAAGCCTACCGGACCTTGAGGATCAACTGGCCCGGCGATACGCTCTGGCGGAATCTGGCCCAATCCCGTATAATCAGCATTGAAGGAGAATGATAACCCGTTGCGCCGCAGGCAATTTTGGCCGTTATTTTTTGGTAGAAAATCCCCCGTGAAGCGTTGTTCTGTCTTTTTTATTTTAGCCATCTCTACCCTGGTAATGCTGATTTCCTGCGGTATAGAGTCCTACGATTACTTGTCCCCCATTCCGTCCGGCAGTATTACAAGCAGCCTGAATGAACGGGCGACAATCACGCTTCCTTCCAACGTCGGCGCCAGTTTTACCTATTTTGCCCTGTACTACCGGATTTATATAAGCTACTCGGCGCGTACGGGTTTTTCCCTGAGCACCAGCGATCTGCGGGATGTTAACCCGACCCTGTATTCGGATTACGCCTCCCTCAGTTCCTACACCGATACCAGCAATACGACGACGGTAAATATAGCCTCTGTGATGACTAACAGGGGTTACCAGCCGCTTTACTTTGAAGACGCCGCCGGTAATATTTCCCCTAACGCCCTTACAAGCCAAGGGGTAGAGGTTCGCCTTATCTTTCCCCCGCAGGGGGATGTTCCATACCTTGAGCTTCCGGGGAACATCAGGATGGTCTTAAAACGATCCGATGGGGGAAATACCTTTAACCCGCTGCCGTCCAACCGGTATTTTCTGAACAGCGGCGACCTCAATTCAAGCGGCAACATTTCATCGACAATCAACGCCGATGTGGTTGCCCCCAGCGGTTCTGGCGTTGCCCGCCACGCCTTTGTGGCCATATACATCGCGGCCGCCGGTATTAACAAAAACTTCACTCCCATTTTTAGTATCCCGTCCTTTGTCGGTATTTTTAAATTGGCCGATATATAAAAGCTTGATAGGGGCCGCCGGCCTTCGGCCCTTACCTAGGAGTTTGTTGTGCTTTGCGCTTAAAATAGTATAAATAATCATATTAATGAATATTTATACCTTACAAGCTCCGAAAGCAGTGCAATAATCGTGATTTTTTGCATATAGGGCGCCACAGGCGCCTGGGCAAAAAATCTACATTGCAACAGGCTGCTAG
>JAIRNB010000025.1 GCA_031258265.1 Treponema sp.
GCCCCCCCTCGTTCCGTAGTCCTCCCCCTGCGGGGTCCGGTCTACTCCACTACCCCCCCTTATGTACAGGCGTATTAGTGCACATAGGTGACTGACACCGGTTCGGTATGTGCTGGCCGGCCTGGATACCATTTTTGGGCTGGAACAAAAGCCACAAAAACGTAGAAATTCCTTACAGTCGGCATTCTGCCGGCCAGGCTGTACATTAACAAATGCGGCTCCGCGGCTGTACAGTTTTAACCGGGTTTGAAACAAGCTTACTTATAAAGAGATTTTTCCCGGTTTCCGGATTCGTGAAGGGCGGCTAATTACCGGTTTTTGTTGATAAAGATGGATGCTAAACCTGTTATAGCAATTATAGCAGGGGCTATTGAAGCAATAGGAGCAGAAAAATAAATACTAAGGCCAACGCCAATGATTGAAAGGATCGAGATAGCTAATGCAAAGATTTGTCCCCTACCAGTATATTTTATAGAGGCATTGACTAATTTGTCCTGGTTTTCTCTCCGGTGTTCCGCTTCTTTTTCGGTTATTGCCAATATGCGATCAGCGGCGCCGGGAAGAACCTGCTCATATCCCGCAAATTCACGGGATGTTGGCAGGGGTCCCTTGTATGCTACAGATAATTCTTGTCTCTGCGGCTGGTTCCTATTACTCATGGGTTACTATGTCCATGGCGCGGCGCATATCATCACCCACACGCTGCCAATCACCCTTTATCGCTTCATAATCCTTCTGAAAACCGTCGTCAAGATCGGGGATAAAGATAAGGGCCTGCCCACTGATATCAAAAGCGGACATAAATCCATCCAGAAAAGTCCGCATTTTACCATTTTTCAGTGTTTTGTCATTCATAATTTAAATATAGCCCCCATCTATAGCCTATGCAATCCCTCACAGCGAAGCGCAAGGGATAGAGCGGAAATACTTTTGGCGCAGCCAAAAGATTGCAGCGATAGCCCGGTCCCCGGTAAAGCCGGGGATGCGCCCAGACTCGCATATTGAACCACGCCGGGATATTAGTACAAATCCCGGTAGTAGCTGCCGTGCAGATTTATCAGCAGGATAATACCAAGGGGGCGGCCGTTTTTGTTTGGGTTGTTATGATAGTAATGACCCTGCCGGCCGCCCAGGGCAACGGGGACGCCCAGGGAAACATCAACATGGGACAGGGGCGAAAAGGACAGGCCCGGCAGAATATAGGCGCTGTTGGTATCCAAGGCCCAGCGGCTTGCCAGGACAAAGCGGAGATTCCATATCCAATTCGGCTTAAAGGACAGGTTCAACGCGGCGTTCAGGCCGGGGAAAAAGGGGGAAGATTCGGCATCCTCCAGTTCGGTTTTTGGGTTAAAGAAGAAGGCGTTGTCCTCCCCGTTCCAGAAAAGTTCGGCGTTCACCGAAACACGATCGTTAAAAAGATCCTGGACAATACCCGCATTGGCGGAAATGGTATAACCATCCCAGGTTTTATGCCGTACCGTCCCCATGGTTTCAACGTACAGTTCCGTATCCTTCAGCGTTGTTTTTGCCGCCAAAAAGGCCCGCAGGGGCATTTCCTGGTGGTAGAACACGCCCGCGTCGATGTCCGCCCAGGTAAAGGCCAGATTGTACTTTCCCCCGTAACCCAGCTCCTTAAAATCCGGGGTATTGCCTTGTATAAAACCCGGACGGGTAAGGGTAAGGAGCTGCAGCCCGCCAACGCCGATGGGAATATCCGCTTTAAGGATATACGGATCGCCCCAATCGCCGCCCGAAGGGACACGGGACAGGAGATTGGCGGCGGGGAAATTGGGAGAAATGCCCCAGTTATGCCCGAATTTGCCTACCCGGAAAAAGACCCGTTTGAATATGCTGTAATCAATGTAGAAGTCATTCAGGAAAAAACCGGCCTTCTCGGGGATCGTAAAACCAACTGTACTGTGGGCCCTAAAACTTTCGGAGACCCTTACATCTATGCCAAGATAGCTGTACAGGTTTACGCCTAAAACATTGGTATATTTTGATTCATATTCCCTGGCAAACCAGGGAGTCTCGCTCCAGCCCGGAGAAAAGCCGCCGTTCGCGCTGTAGGAAAAATCCAGGGAAAAACCGGAACGGCGCAGCAAAGCGGCAAACCCGGAATCCTTTTCTTCCACACCGGAGTCGTCATTTTCCGGCGAGTCCCCTTCCAAGGGTTCCGAAGAGACTTCCTCCGGCTCGTCAAAGAGGGTGTCAAAATCCCAATCCAGGGGGGGTTCCTCCTGGGTGAAGACCCGGCCCGGAAAAACAAAAAACCCCAGGAAAAAAAGGACCGTACAGAATCGTCTGACGCAGGACCGGACGGAGAGTTTCATCTGTTTACGGACTCCAAAAATGTTTTTGAGTATGTAGAATCGGGAACTTTCGCAAAGGAAGGTTTGTTAATAGTTATCTGGGTCCTCTCGTTGACAAACTTTCCGTCAATCACCGCCCCTTTCAAGGTTTCCTCAAAGAGAACCCTCTTGGGAACAAAGCGGCTTCCAATCCGGTGGTAATCGGGGAAGGCGCTGGTCCGCAAAAGCTGGCCGGAAAGGCTGTAATCCTCGGTTTTCCGCACCAGACCATCTTCACTGATCCAAATCTTCATCCGGGGGTAGGTTACACCGGTGGTTATAGCCTCCAGGGTAAGGAGCCGGCAGTTAAAACGGCCCAGGACCGCGCTCTCCCCCTGCAGAATCCGGTAATCCTGGGCTAGGGTGGAGCGGGTAAAGTCCGAATTCCGGGCATTGGTATTCTGAAAACGTTCCTGGCTGGAGGTTGTATTAAAACGCCGGCTTTCAGGATCGTAGAACCACAGGGTTTTGCCCTGTTTTAGATAACCCTGGCCCCGGCTCACCGCCGGCTGCATGATCACGATCACATAGGTTTCAATGCTGTCCCGGCGGAAAACCCCCGCCACCGTGGTGGAACGGCTTTGCCCGGGCTTATCCTGGACGATAGTATATTCGGCGGAAAAATCGGTATCCATATAACTGGCCAGGGTATCCGCCCGGCGCAAAATCTCCAGATCCGTCTGGGCGAAAAGGGCCGGGACAAATAACAAAAATACCGCCGCATACAGCGCCGGCACAGGGTTTTTTACACATAACATCTAGCGGCCTCCATTCAGCATGCCGGGAAGGGGTTCCCGGGAAGACCGGTAAACCGGCGCCATGGCCGCCAGGAAAAGACTGACAAAAACCGCCAGAATATTCACCACCACGGTTCCGGGCAAATATAAGGTTCCAAGTTTACCATCTTCCAGAAATATCTCAAAACTGGGAAACCACGTGAAGGGAATAAAAGTAACAAGCCACTGGAAAAGCAGGGCCAGAAGCGCCCCCGCAGCCAGGGACACCAGAATCAGGACCAGGGTCTCCATCAGTAAGATAAACCGGATATCGGCGCCGTAAAAACCGATAGCCCGCATGGTCCCCAGTTCCCTGCGCCGCTCATGCAGGATAAGACGGTACGTTACCAGGGCGCTCACCATCATGATAACAAGCATCATGATGTACAAAAAATAAGTGACAATATTCATGGCCCCTAAAAGGTCCGCCACCTCCGACAAAAAAACCGGAAGGGTAAGAAGAAAAACCCGTATGCCATCATAAGGTTCAGAGGCGGTTCTATCAAGTTCATCCCGGTCGTAAACAAGGGGACCGGTTTGAATACGATTTTGCAGATCCCCCTGGAGCATAACCCGGCTTTTCTCCACTTCCCGCCGGTCTTTAAGAAATATCCCGACAATCGAACAATCCTCATCATTGATAAGAAGCAGACGGTTAAGAACAAGCCGGCTGATATAAACCTTATAGTAACCGAAAATCGTGGAATCCTCCACGATGCCCCCCACGATAAAGACCCCGGTATTTTTCTGACCCCAGCGGGTATTCACTTCCAGAATCAAACGATCCCCAGCACGGGCATTTAACTGGGAAGCCACCGGGGCGGAAAGATAAATCACGTCTCCCTCCGGGGAGGAAGACAGATTTTTGCCCGGTATAACCGGACGTTCACGGTAGTTAAGGCTGTCAAAATAGGAAGCCTCCCTGTCCCAATCCACACCGATAACGTATTTAAGCCTTACCGCGGCGCCGTTGTAATATAACACCCC
>JAIRNB010000036.1 GCA_031258265.1 Treponema sp.
CGCGCTTCGCGCGTTGTGCCGCGCGCGCACTGGCCAAGCTAAAGCTTGGCCGCATTGGTGCAACACTGGGAAATTATTGGCGCTATGCGGTTCCATATTATCTAATTTACAGCCTTCGGCTGCTTTCTTCGCGCAAGGGATAGAGCGGAAATACCGGAAGCCCGCCGCAGGCGGGCTGAGGAATTGCAGCGATAGCCCGGTTTTTGCGTGCCGGGCACGCAAAAATGCGCCCATAAACAAACGAAAAAAGCAAAGGCCGGTCCCCTGTATGTAGGATTTCCAGGCTTTGATCTCCGAAATTTCTATGATATATTACATAGATTGCAGATTGTGGAGGTTTCGGGATGATCGATAAAGAAAACGAAAAAACCGGTGAAAAAATCTATATAAATGTTGACGAGGGCGTTAAGCGGGTTGTGAATAATACCAAGCTTTATGTCAATCTTCTGAAAAAGTTTAAGCTTGATACCAATTTCGCGGATCTTGCCGCCCATTTATCCGCCGGGGACCTGGAAAAGGCCCGGATTTCCGCCCATACTCTTAAAGGACTTGTTGCCGGCCTTTCCCTTACTGAACTTTTTGAGCAGACCCGGAATCTGGAAAGCCAGATCAAAGAGGGGACCCTGCGGGATGACGCCCTGGATACGATAAAGGGCGTTTACGACGAAACCGTTAAAAAAGTGGATGAGGTTATCGCAAAATATGCCTCTTAACGCGGGACAGGCTCCTGCCATCCTCGTAGTGGATGACGTCGATGTGAACGTAATGATCCTTGAGGAAATTCTCAAGGATGAGTACCGGGTTATTACGGCAAATAACGGAAAAGAAGCTTTGGCCTGTCTTCGCGGCGGCGGCGTGCTTCCCAAGATGATCCTTCTGGATGTGATGATGCCCGAAATGACCGGCCGGGAGCTTTTTGAGATTCTTAAGGCCGATGAGACTCTGCGGCGGATTCCCGTGATCTTTATTACCGCGGAAAACGATTCCGAAGAAGAGCTGCTTGCCGCCGGGGCGGTGGATTTTATCAATAAGCCCTTCACGCCCAGCCGGGTAAAACTGCGGGTTAGAAACCAGGTGGCCCTAAAGAACTACAGCGACAATCTTGAACAGATGGTGGCGGAAAAAACGGCGGAGGCCACCGCCATCCTGGATAATGCCCTCCAGGGTCTTGCCAACGTCATTGAACACCGGGATATTGAATCCGGGGAGCATGTCAAGCGGACCCAGCTTTATGTCCAGGCCCTCTGCGCCCGCCTGATTGCCTCCGGTTCCGCCTACGCCCGGGAGCTGCGAAAGCTGGACCCCGCCACCATCGTCAAGGCCATGGCCCTCCACGATGTGGGAAAAATCGCCATCCCTGACCGCATACTCCTTAAACCGGGCCGTTTGGACGATGAGGAATTTGCCATTATGAAGACCCACACCACCCGGGGTAAGGAGATCATCGGTGAGTTGGGGGATGTGAACAGCTCCCTTTACCTTAGGCACTGCGAGGATATTTGTTACGGCCACCATGAACGCTACGACGGTAAAGGGTACCCCCGGGGCCTTAAGGGGAACGATATTCCCCTGGCGGCGCGGATCGCCAGCCTGGCCGACGTGTACGATGCCCTGGTCTGCGCCCGGGTCTACAAGGCGGCCATGCCTTATACCGAAGCAATCGCCATTATAAAAGAGGGCCGGGGCAGCCAGTTTGATCCGCTGCTGGTTGATGTCTTAATGGAAATACAGGACGAATTCAGGGCGATTGCCCAGCAAAATTAGCGGTAGCGGATGCGGGTATATTAGCGGATATGGAAGAAGAAAATCCCGTTGAGCGGCTGCGGGATATTGAAATCGCCGCCCATAAGGCAGAGCTCCTCGTAAGGCTCCATGTGGAGATGTTGACGGGCTTCTCTTTTCCCGGCCAGGCCGGGCAGGATCTGTTGGCCTACCTTTACTTCCGGGGAAAGAAATCCGGGTTTTTTCTGGACATCGGCGCCCACGACGGCAGGACCTACAGCAACAGCTATGTTTTTGAACAACTTGGCTGGCAGGGGGCCTGTGTGGAACCCCTGCCGGCGGTCTTTCCACAGCTCCGGCGGAATCGCCGCTGCGACTGTTACCAGGCCGCCCTGGGGGGCGGGGCCGCCTCGGCGGCGGCTTTTATCCACGCCGTGGGGGTGGACACCCTGAGCGGCCTGGAATCCGAGATGGCCGGCGGCCATGGGGACTGGATTGAGCGGGAGGGCGGCCGGCCGGAGCGTATCACCGTAAGGGTTATGACATTTCCGGAACTTATGGCCCATTATCCCCTGATACGGACAGTTGATTTTCTCTCCCTCGATGTGGAGGGGGCGGAGATGGCTATTCTGAGGACCATCGACTTTGAAAAGTACGATTTTGGCCTTATTGCCGTAGAGTGTATCGGAGAAAAAAGCGGGGAAGGGGAGGAACTGCGGGCCTTCATGGCCGGAAAGGGTTATGGGGTACTGGCGGACCTGGGGCTGGACCTGGTGTTTGCCCCCCAGTCCCGTATCGAAACGGGGGAATTCCCCGGTAAGCCGGTCCACGTTATTCCCCCTCTTTGACGCGGCTTCCGCATTACCGGGGATTCCCTTAATCCCGGTCCTGGAGGATACGGTAGCGGAGGTAGAGTTCCTCCAACGTGTGGTAGGGCCCCGGGGCGGCGGTACGTTTGCGGAATCGGGCCGCTTCCTGCCGGTCGGTGTAAAAATCGAAGATGTTCCGCATGTCGCTGCCCTCTACCATGGTAAAGCTGGGCTTGTGGCCCAGGTAGGTCCTTACCTCATCGTAGTTTACCGCGTTGATTCTAAAGCGCAGAAGCCGGGCGCGGACCTGCTTTATTTCTTCGTAGGAGAGGCCAAAGAGGAACTCCTCCAGGGCCCAGCGGGTCTCATCGCTGGTGGAACCTTCGGTTAGGAAGTCCTGCCAGTCCGGTCCCATCTCAAAGGAAAGGCGGAAAAGCTCGCTGTTGCCGTCCATGGTGCCGAAGGCCGGGGGCGTCTCTTCCCTGGCCACCCAGAGGACTTCCAGGGCGGGCAGGTGTCGGTTTGCCCGGGGGTCCGTACCGCTGTCCCACAGGGAAATAAGATCGTTGGCAATGCCCTGCTTTAATTCCGGGGAAAACGAGGGATCCTCCAGGCAGGAAAAATACACCGCCTCCGCCATCAGGGTACAGATCACCTGAAAGGCGGAACTCTTAAAAGAGCGGGACCACAGGGCCTTGCCCTTCGCCAGGGTATGGAGCATGGAAAAGTAGTGGAATTTCGCCACCAGGAAGCTGCGGATCGCCAGTACCTTGGTGGGGATGTGGAGCAGGTAATTCGGAGAAGAAAAGGAACAGAGGGACTGGATAAGCTGGGACTCATCCCGTTTTTCCCCCATAAGACGCTGGGCTTCCCGGACCGAGGGAAAACGAAAAGCCGCCTCCCCCAGGGCTTTAAGGCACTGAAAACGTTCCCGTATCCCCTCCAGGTCCTGGGACTTGGAAAAGGAAAGGGCCTCCTCTATCTCCGCCACCAGGCTTATTTCCCCTCCGCTGAGGATCAGCCCCCCTTTTTTAGGTTCCGGCCCCTGGGAACGGCCTTCCCGGGGGCCGGGGAAAACCGTATCAAGGGGATCGGAGTCCGATTCACAACATGCCATGTATTTTAGGCTACTCCGCTATGACTGATAAATCAAGCAAGAATTTGAAAGATCCGCATTGACAAACGGGCCGCTTTTCAAAACCTATGGATTCAATGCGTTCATTGTGATAAGTCTCCCGTGCCTTGATCCGGCCCATGGGCCGG
>JAIRNB010000104.1 GCA_031258265.1 Treponema sp.
TGATTCTCCGTCTTTCTTCCAGCGCTGTTCTACTCAGCTTCCTACCGTCCTGCTTTTCCATTCCCCAATCATATCATCATTTCCATTTCATGTCAATTTGTATCTTGCCGGGTCAGTAAATCAGGACTATAAGGAGGTAAATAAAATATTTCTATCCTTTCTTTGTTCTTTTCTACCCATTCTATAAGTATCTTGCTGTGGTACGTTTTCGCATTGTCCAATATTAAAAATACTTTGTTCCTTTTATTCCTGATTAACCGTTTCACAAAATTAATAACCTTCCCCCCGCTAATACCGCCTTCATGCAATTTCCAAAATACTTTCCCCCTATTGGTTATCGCTGACACCATACTGACGTTTTCTTTCTTTTCTGTCCTGTTTACTACAGGCGCTTTGCCCTTGGGCGCATAACCTCTCCCCCTTACGTCACCTGCCTTGATCGTAGTCTCGCCACCCCAATAAATCTCCCCCTTCCCCCTTTTTGCCAGCCTTTTTATCCGGGGATAGCTGTTTTCCAGCCATTCCCTCACCTTTTCTCCATCCCTTTCATAAGCGTATTTTACCGGTTTCTGCGGTGTATATCCCCATCTTTTCAGGTATTCTCCCACCGTTCGGATAGGCATATCAATACCGCATTCCTTCCTGATAAGCAACTTCACCGTTTCTCTCGTCCAGAGGACAAAATCAAACTTCATCTGGTCCGGATATTTATCGGTTATCAATTTCTTTATCCTTTTTTTCTTGTTGTTCCGTTAATGTCCTCCCGTTGCCAAACTTATTCCCTCTCGGCTGTACCTGAAACACATCGTCTTTACATTTTTTGTATTTATGCCATAACGGATAGATCGCCTGCCTTGAACAGCCTGTCGCCACGACAATTTCATCCTCACTATATCCGCTCTCTTTCATGCGAATTATTATTCTCCGCCTTTCCTCAAGTGCTGACGCCGTTAATGCCCTTCCTCTATTTGTTCCATGTATTTTATTAAACTACTATTTCAACTCCCTGTCAATACCTATATAATAATTGCCTGGCCAGTAAACCAAAGAGGTTACGCCCAAAAAAACCACCTCTGCTGTTTGACAGGGGTGGTAATCAGTTTCAAGATTATTTGCATTCACATTCAAAAAATCAGTAGCCGATGGCAACTACAGATCATTTATTGTGAAACGCCAATTTTTTATTCTGAAATTTTGCACGCCACGTCTGAATAACCTGAGATCTCAACTCCGCCATCTGCACGATAGGTGGTTGAACCATATGGACGTAAAGAGAATGAAAACCAATATTCTCCAGTCCAATCGGTTCCTGGCCGTTTGAGATTGATACAAACATCCCCTGAAACATTTTTATTGGTATCGTTTTTTACAGTTAGCGTAGTACTTGTTCTGCTTATTGACACCCCTTCGGCGGCAAATACGATTCCAACCCCAACAAGTGCAAGAAGCAACACTGCAACGACAACAGTTTTTTTGTTTCTCATCTTGTACATCCTTTCATAAGTTTACTCTCATTATGGGGAGCAAAATATTGCAACTCATACAAGTCGCTTTTTAAACTGTTGGAACTTTAAAACATCGCTTTGTGCCATCGGAACGCTGTTTATAATGTTTCCCAGTTTTTTCAAAAGCCAAGTCCCATATCAAATGTCTTAAACCTATCTATTTCTAAATGTGACATGGGTAAAGTCAGATCGATACACCAAAACTTTATCTGCTGGTATGTACCTGACATCGGTAATGGGTATGTTTTTATTGAACTTTCCATTTGCGCTGCCACCGTTTGAGGACAATGTGGTGGTGTTGCCTTTCGAATCCCATATCGTAACATCATATGAACTTTCGTTCCAGAAATAATAAGTCAGCCCTTCCTCGTTTCTGCTACTATGACTGTCAGCATAGGCGGAACCGCCGTAGTCAAAAAATGACCCCATAGATCCACATCCCTTAAGAACCATGAGTGAGAGCCCAAGGGCTATCATTTCCAAACGGAAAAACCCCTTTATTTCTTTCATTAAAGTTCTCCTTGAAGCATCATCAATCTTTGACCTGTACAGACCAAATATCAAAACCGGACTTCCCCTATAGGGTTTTCTGGTTTTTGATCAATGAAAATGGGTCAAAATGACCCATTTGACCCATTGTAGCTACGCTTATTCAGGCTAAGGATGTTTTTCTGAAATTCCGCTGGACTTTCAAAACAATCGCCTTAGCAAGCAACTAATAGTCAATAATATTGCATATAGGACAATTAGTCAAGTCGGAGAAAGTAGATATCATTATTTTTTAGACACATAAATGGAGAAAACAGAAAATCTTAAAGACATTCTTTCTAAAAACTTACGGGAGAATCGCCGGAAATGCGGCTTCTCACAGGAACAACTGGCTGAAAAGGCCGGAATTTCTACCCAATATCTCGCCATGATTGAAATTGCCCGAAAATTTCCCACATCGGAAGTCCTTGAACGGCTGGCCAGGGCAATGGGTATAAAGGTCTATGAACTTTTTTTGATTGATTATTCCCCCAGGGAAGCACTTGAACGTTTAGAACAGTCTATCATTGCCAATATTGAGCAAGTTGTGAGAAAAACCATACAAGATACCCTCGCCAACGGCTGTGAAGGAAAGGAAAAGGTTTAATCCTCCCTGGCGAAAGCCATGGAACGCAGTCCGCAGACTCGCAGTATCCCCGCGGAACTTTCCGCCCTGCTGGACAGCCTGTAAAGTCCGGCCGGGACCGGTGACTGACACCGCGGGGGGGTAGTGGAGTAGACCGGACCGGGCAAAGCCCGGGAGGACTACGCAACGAGGGGGGGCCACGTCAAAAAGAGCTGCGCCCGGATCGCTATAGCCCCCGGCTTTTGGAATCTATATGCCCCCCCCTTAATCTGTTAGCATTAGAATCATGTTTAAGACTCTCCTGGACAGAATGGCGGCGGGTATGGATACCATGCTGGTCACCGTTATCGCCGATGTGGGTTCCAGTCCCCGGAGCGCCGGGGCCCACATGCTTGCCGGCAGGGAGGGCAGGGTCTTTGGCACTATCGGGGGCGGGACGCTGGAATACCGGGTCCTGCAGCTGGCCGGGGAATTGCTGGAATTACAAGAATCGCGGGTAAAAACCTACCGGCTGTATCCGAATGACGAGGAAGACCTGGGGATGATCTGCGGCGGGGATGTGGAGCTTTACTTTCAGTTCATGCGGGGCGGGGATGAAAGGCTCATGGCCTTTATGGGGGAAATTCTTGCCCATCTGGAAAGGGATGAGGATACCTGGCTTTTTACCGATTTGAGTAATCCCGAAAGCTGGACCATGGCCCTGTACACCGCCGCTGCGCCGCCCCGGGGAATGGAGCTTAGCGGGGATAATATAAAAGCCCTGGCGCGGAACAGGGGGGTGCTGGTAAAAACCGGCGGCCGCTGTTTATACGGTGAACCTATCAATTTCGCGGGGAAGGTCTTTATATTCGGCGGGGGGCATGTGGCCCAGGCGTTGACGCCGGTATTGAGCGCCCTGGCCTTTCGCTGCGTCATCTTTGACAACCGGAAGGAATTTGCCAGCCGGGAGCTGTTCCCCACGGCCTATGATGTGGTGGCCGGTGATTACGAGGATATTTATAAAAGCATAGAGACCGGCCCCAATGATTATATCGTGATTGTTACCCACGCCTATGATCTTGTTGTATTGCGCCAGGTTATTGCCCGGAACCATGCGTATACCGGGGTTATAGGCAGTAAGGGAAAAATCGCCGCGGTAAAACGACTGCTCAGCTCCGGGGGAATAGCCGGGGAAATTTTAGACAGATTGAATGCCCCTATCGGCCTTCCGATACATTCCGAGACTCCCGAAGAAATAGCGATCAGCATTGCGGGAGAGATGATACAGCGCCGGGCGGAAAGGAGGGAACCGCGTTATGGAATTTGATACCTACAGCCGCGCCGAAGTGATAGAAAAACTTTTCGCCCTTTGGACGCCCCGGCGGGAAACGGAAACCCTTCCCCTGGAGCAAAGCCACGGACGGATCTGCGGGGCGGATCTGCGCTCCCGCCTTAGCCTGCCGGAGCTTCGTTCTTCCGGCGGGGACGGCATAGCGGTCCGGAGCGCCGATTTCGCCGGTCCCTTTCCCGATACCTCCACATGGCGGGAGGGGTTTAACTATATCCGTGCGGATACCGGGGATGACTTTGACGACCGCTTTGACGCGGTGATCATGATCGAAGCCCTTACCTTTAATGAAGACGGGGGCTTTTCCCTGCCCCCCGGTTTTAATGTCCTACCCGGCATGAATGTCCGGGGCAGGGGGGATTTGGTTATGGAAGGGGACCTGCTGCTCAAGCGGGGGCTTCCTATCCGGGCCTGTGATATGGGGGCCCTTGCCATGGGGGGCATTACGGAAGTTCCGGTGCTGCGAAAGCCGGTGACTGCGTTTATCCCCACGGGGAACGAACTGGTCCCCCCCGGGGCAATTCCCAAACGGGGACAGAACATCGATTCCAACAGTGTTATGATCCGGCATCTGCTTTTGGAAATGGGGGCGGAACCGCTGATCTTTCCCATTGTCAGGGATGAAGCGGGGATCATAAGGGGCGTCCTGGAAGAAGCTCTGGAAAGGGCGGATCTGGTACTTGTCAACGGGGGTTCCTCGAAGGGGGCGGAGGACCACAATGCCCGCCTTCTTGCGGAAATGGGACAGGTTCTCTCCCACGGCGTCAATTCCGCCCCCGGCAGGCCGCTATGCGTTGCCCTGATCGGCGGTAAGCCGGTAATAAACCTGCCCGGCCCCATGCTTGCCACCTATTTTGGGGCCGACTGGTGTATCCGGGGGATCATCTGCCGCGCCCTGGGAATCCCCGTGCCGCAGCGTCCAAAGGTTAAGGCGGTTTTGAAGGGTGAAGGGGGACCCCGGAAACTGCCGGAGGGTTTTGAGCTTTTTTGCCGGGTGGCGCTGGAACGGACCGGCTCTGGCTATGAGGCTTCCCTGGCGCTTCCCGGTAAAACCGGCGGGGAACGAATCGCGGGTTTTAGCTCCGCCCAGTGTATCCTGAAGGGTCCAAATCCCCCCGCCGGCGGCGGGGAAATAGAAGTGGAACTAAGCCGGGGCGCCGAATTCATATAAGGCTTTGTTTTATAATAAGCCGAAGGTTGAATTAATTTTGGGCGCAC
>JAIRNB010000183.1 GCA_031258265.1 Treponema sp.
AAAAAATCACGATTATTGGGCAGCTGTGCAAACCTGTGGTTTGCTTGGAGTTTGTAAGGTATAAATATTCATTAACATGAATATTTATACTATTTTAAGCGCAAAGCGCAACAAACTCCTAGGAGAAAAGCAGTATGAAACGGAAAGTAGTGGTCACGGGGATGGGGCTGGTTTCCCCCCTGGGCAATTCGGTGGCCGAATTTGGGGAGGCCCTGAAGGCGGGGAAAAGCGGCATAGGCCCGATCAGCGCCTTTGATACCACGGGTTTCGATGTAACGATAGCCGGAGAGGTAAAGGATTTTGATCCCAGCCGCTGGATGGACAAAAGGGAAGCCCGCAAGATGTGCCGTTTTTCCCAGTTTGCCGTGGCCGCCGCGGCGCAGGCCCTGGAACAGGCGGGACTCCTGGAAAACCAGGGCGGGTCCGGGGGAGAGGCCCGGCGGCTGAAGGCCGCCGGGGAACGGGTGGGCGTTGTCCTGGGGAACGGCATCGGCGGCTTCGAGGTGGTAAGCGATTCCTTCCGCAAGCTCTTTGACCAGGGGCCCCGCCGCATGCTCCCCCTGACGGTCCCCATGATGATCCCCAACGAGGCGGCGGGGAACGTCTCGATGATCTTCGGCGCCAAGGGGCCGGCCCTAACCCAGGTTACCGCCTGCGCCTCCGGGGCGGACGCCCTGGGGCAGGCCCTGGACCTGATCCGGCTGGGCCGGGCCGATGTGATCATCGGCGGGGGTACGGAAGCCTGCGTGGTCCCCTTTGCCGTCGGGGGCTTCCAGATGCTCAAGGCCCTGTCCACCAAACACTGCCACGAACCGGAGAAGGCTTCCCGGCCCTTTGACGCGGACCGGGACGGCTTTGTGCTGGGGGAGGCCGCGGGAGTCCTGATCCTTGAAAGCGAAGAACACGCCAGGGGCCGGGGGGCCGCCATTCTGGCGGAGTTTGCCGGTTACGGCGGCACCGCGGACGCCTATCATATCACCTCCCCGGACCCCTCCGGCGAGGGGGGCGGCAGGGCCATCAAGCTTGCCCTGGAAGACGGGGGCCTAAAGCCGGAGGACGTTCAGTATTACAATGCCCACGGAACTTCCACGGAGATCAACGATCCCACGGAAACCAAGATGATCAAGTACGCCTTTGGGGATCACTCGTATAACATGAAGGTCTCCAGCATCAAAAGCATGACCGGCCACTGTGTCGCCGGGTCCGGGGGCCTTGAGGCCATCGCCTGCGTCCTTGCCATCCGGGAGGGCTTTTACCCCCCCACGATCAACCTGGACAAGGCGGACCCCGCCTGCGACCTGGACTATGTGCCGAACAAGGCCCAGTACGGGGAGATCCACGCCGCCCTTTCGGGGAATCTGGGCTTCGGCGGACATAACGGGGTGGTAGCCTTTAAGCGGTATTGAAAACGGCGCTTCCATGTACCACGATTGAACCACGATTAAGTCCCAACTAAACCACGATTAAACCACAATCGCAGGAACATCAAGCCGCCAATAGGAGTAACCATGAGCGAAAAGCCAAACGAAATAGAAACCCTCCTTCCCCACCGTCCGCCCTTCCTCTTTGTAGACGAGATCACCAGCGCCGCCAAAGACAGGATCAGCGCCCGGCATATATTTGGCGAAGGGGAATTTTTCTTTCGGGGCCACTTCCCCCAATACCCGGTAGTACCGGGGGTGATCCTGGTGGAAACCATGGCCCAGTCCGGGGGCGCGGGCCTGCGGAAACTCGGCATCCTGGGGGACACGGCCCTTTTTTTCCTGGCCACGGTGGACAAGGTAAAGTTCCGCCGCCAGGTCCGCCCCGGCGAGGAAGTCCGCTCGGAAATAGAAAACCTGCGGGTCTCCCCCCGGATGATCAAGCAGTCCGGCAAAGCCTATGTGGGGGAAGAACTAGCCGCAGAGGCGGAGTGGATGTGCCTGGTGGGTGATGTTTAGGAATTTGGGCGCATCCCCGCTTCGCGGGGACCGGGCTTTCCGGGGCTCCGCGGGTCCCTTACCCGCTCCGGCCTCCTCGTCCCGCCTCCGGCGGGACTGCGGTCCTGCGCGCCCCCTCCAATCCCTTTTTGCTTTGCAAAAACGTATACATTTATCACAGCCGGCATCCTGCCGGCAGGCTGTATATTACCGATGTGGCTTCGCATAGCGCCTCCGTATGCCCCCAAATTGAAAAAATGCGCCCCGGTTTTAACCGGGGCAGTGCGCGCGCGGCACAACGCGCGGAGCGCATTGTGCTGGAACAAAAGCCGGCATCTCTGCCACCCAGAGCCTTTAGATTTTTAGGAGTGTAACAATGGTAATTAAGCCCATGATACGAAACAATATCTGCATCAACAGCCACCCGGCGGGCTGCGCCCAATCGCTGCGAAACGGAATCGCCTATGTGGTGAAGAATCTGGCGGGGGGGAAGAGCCCCGCAAGGGCGGGGGGCCCTAAACTGGCCCTGATCATCGGCTGTTCCACAGGCTACGGCCTGGCAAGCCGGATCTGCGCGGCCTTTGGCTACGGGGCCGCCACGCTGGGTGTCTCCTTTGAACGGCCCGCTAGCGCCTCCAAACCCGGAACGCCGGGCTTTTACAACAACCTTAGCTTTGCCGCGGAGGCGGCTAAGGCGGCCCTCCCCTTCAAAACCCTGGACGGGGATGCCTTTTCCTCTGAAATGAAGGAGCAGGTTATCGCGGCGCTGCGGGACATGGCGAAAAGCGCCGGAATTTCCCCGGAAATTGACCTTATCATCTATTCCCTGGCCTCCCCCGTGCGGACCGACCCCAGGGACGGAACGGTGTACCGTTCCGTGATCAAACCTATCGGCCAGCCTTACTCCGGGAAGACTATCGACATGATGAGCGGCAAGATTATCAGCGCATCGGCGGAAAGCGCCAGCCCCGAGGAGATCGCCCACACGATCAAGGTTATGGGGGGCGAGGATTGGGAACTGTGGATCGAAGCCCTGGACAAAGCGGGGCTCCTGGCTGCGGGGGCCCGGACCCTGGCCTACACCTATATCGGCCCGGAACTCTCCTGGGCTATCTACAAAAATGGGACTATCGGCAGGGCCAAGGAGGACCTGGAACGGGCCGCCAGGGCTATCAACCGGCGTTTCAGCGAAAAAGCTTCCGGCGGGAAGCGGCGGGCCTGGGTCTCGGTAAACAAGGCCCTGGTTACCAGGGCCAGCGCGGTTATCCCCATTATCCCTTTCTACGTGGCCGCCCTTTTCAAGGTGATGAAGGAGCGGGGCCTCCACGAAGGCTGTATCGAACAGATCGTCCGCCTCTACCGGGACCGGCTCTACGCCCCCGGCGCGGCGGAAAATCCCGCCCTGGTGCCGGTGGACGGCGAAGGCCGGATTCGCCTTGACGACTGGGAGATGCGGGAGGACATACAGAAGGCCGTGCTGGAACAGATGGACAAGGTAAACGAAAAAAATGTGGAGGACACCGTTGATATTGCGGGATTCCGCCACGATTTTTTGGAGGTCCACGGCTTTGATGTGGCCGGGATCGATTACGAACAGGATGTAGACCCATCAACCATAGTTTGAGGAATCCATGCCCATAAACGAAGACTTTATCCTTAATCTGATCGACAAATTCAGTTCCGCCGCCGTGGCGGAACTCAAACTCGATGACGGCGCCGTTCATATAGAACTGCGCAAGGAAGCGGCCTGTATTCCCGCCGCCGCGGCGGGCCCTCCCGCGGGGGCTTTGGCGGCGGGTTCCCCCGGCGGGACGGGGGGCGCGGGAATCGAGGGGCTGCACTTGGGCCTTCCGGCGGTCCCCGCCAAGGCTGCCGGCGGAGAGGCCGTCACCAGCCCTATCGTAGCCACGTTCTACGCCTCCGCCCAGCCGGACGCGCCGGCCTTTGTAACGGTGGGTTCCAGGGTAAAATCCGGGGACACCCTCTGTATCCTGGAGGCCATGAAGATGATGAACCATCTGGAAGCGGAATTTGACTGCGAGATTCTCTCGGTTAAGGCTTCAAGCGGGGACCTGGTGGAATACGGCCAGACCCTTTTTGAAGTAAAGCGGCTCTAGTTTTGGCGGCGTATATAAACGTTCCGGCCGGCGGCCTCCGGCGGCTTCTCATCGCCAACCGGGGGGAAATCGCCGTGCGGATCATCCGTACTTGCCGGGAAATGGGAATCGAAACCGTGGCGGTCTACTCCAGTGCGGACGCGGAGAGTCTCCACGTCAGGCTTGCGGACCGGGCGGTCTGCATCGGCCCCCCGGCCTCCTCCCAAAGCTACCTGGCCGCCCCCAATCTGATCACGGCGGCCTTAAAAACCGGCTGCCAGGCCATCCACCCCGGCGTGGGCTTCCTCTCGGAAAACTCCGGTTTCGCCCGGCTGGTCCGGGACAAGGGGCTTATCTTCATCGGCCCGGACCCGGAGATCATCGAGCTTTTGGGGGATAAGGTCCGGGCCCGGGACACCGCCCGGCGTTTCGGCCTTCCCCTTACCCCCGGCACGGCGGAGGCGGTCCCGGACGGTCCGGCGGCGCGCCGGGCGGTCCGGGAGCTGGGCTTCCCCGTGATCATCAAGGCCGCCGCCGGGGGGGGCGGCAAGGGCATGCGGATTGTCCGCCGGGAGGAAGATCTGGAGGAAAACCTCAGCCTGGCAAGCCGGGAGGCTCAGTCCAACTTTGCCGACGGCCGGGTTTTTATCGAGCGGTACCTGGAAAACCCCCGGCATGTGGAGCTTCAGATCATGGCCGACGGCCGGGGGGCGGTGGCGATCCTGGGGGAGCGGGACTGTTCAGTCCAGAAGAACCACCAGAAGCTTATCGAGGAAAGCCCCTCCCCCGGCGTGGACCCCCGGATGCGGCGGCGGATGGCGGAGGGGGCGCGGGATATGTTCCGGGAACTCAAGTACCGGGGGGCGGGGACCATCGAATTCCTGGTGGAGGGGGAGAACTTCTACTTCATGGAGGTAAACGCCCGGGTCCAGGTGGAACATCCGGTAAGCGAATACGTCACCAACACCGATATTATCCGTCAGCAGATTCTGGCCTCGGCCCAGGGCCGCATGGAACTGGACCCGGAGGCGCTGCGGATCGAAGGCTGGGCCATCGAGTGCCGGATCAACGCCCTCTCCCCCGGCCAGGTTAGCCGCCTGGAAGTTCCCGGCGGGCCGGG
>JAIRNB010000313.1 GCA_031258265.1 Treponema sp.
CTGTTCGCCCCGCCCTCCCCGCAGTGAACTCCCATATTGAAGGCCCGGGCCGCCGCCGCCCAGGCCCGGTAATGGCGGTCCAGCCGCTCAAGGGACCATGCCTCCGTCCCCGCAAAGCCGCCGGGCCAAACCGGATAGGGGAACCGGCTGTCCGTGTCCACCCAGGATGCCCGGTAGTGGGACACCCCCGCGGGGATATAGCCCCGGCAGCTCTGCCCCGTATGTTCCCCCGCCAGGTCCCCCAGGTCCGCCATGGGGTAATTTCCCCCCGCAATGCCGTCAATAAGGCAAAGCCGCTGGGGATCAATCCGGTGGATCGCCCTAACAGCTTTCCGCATCACCCGGCCATGAACTTCGGGGATCACGTTGAAAGGTTCATTGAGCATGTTAAAACTCAATTTTTCAGCGGCCTCGCCCCTATAACGTTTGGCAAAAAGTTCCCAATGCTCCACGAAAGAATCCACCGCCTCTTCGTCTTTCCATAAATCAAAGGACTCGTCAAATTCCGGGTTCACGCTGTAGCCGGGCCCCCGGTGAAAGGCAATGTTGACATGGATACCATATTTCTCCCCCCAGCGGAGCGCCTGATCGATAGGGGCCAGTTTATCCTCCACAATCCTGTGGGGGTCCCGGTTTTCCACCCAGAAGTGGTAAGTAAGGGGAAGGCGGACAAAATTAAAACCCCAGCCGGACATAAGCTGAAAATCTTCCTCGTCGTAGTGTCCGGGAGATTTTGAAGTGAACATACCCATCAGATTAAAACCCTTCCAGCGGGGCAGTACGTTTTGTACAAACATTTTTGAACCTCCGGTTTGATATGTCGTTTATAACGGCAAAAAATCTTTCTTTTGGGCGTATCCCCGCCTGCGGCGGGGTCGGGCTCTCCACTCCAATCTTTTGGCTTCGCCAAAAGTATTTCCGTTTCGATCCCTTACGCTTCGCTGTTAGTAAGGTTTTGCCCCCGTGGGCTTGTTCAAAAACTCTGGTTTTTGAACAAGCCTGACGATTCTAAATTAAAAAGTTTACCTGCCCGCTTTCTTAGTATTTCCGCAGAACTTCTAACATCTTCTTGTCCAGTTTATGGCCTTTGTAATCCGTATAATCCACATCGGCCCGCTGGGAATCCAGAACCCCAAAGTCCCCGGCGAATTCCCATTGGGCATAGCCAATGTTATGGGAACGGAGGATAGAAAGAAGATCTTCCAGCCAGGCCAGGGCCACATCGTGGGGGCAGTTGTGGTTGGACCCCCCCTCTCCGCAGTGGATTCCCATCTCAAAGGCCTCTCCCATGCCTGCCCAGGCGTCGTAATGGGCGTCCAGCCGCTCATGGGTCCACGGCTCGTCCCCCGCAAGGCCGCCGGGCCAAACCGGGTAGGGGAATTTGCCTTCGGTATCCACCCAGGGGGCCCGGTAGTGGGACACCCCCGCGGGGATATAGCCCCGGCAGCTCTGGCCTACATTTTCCTTCGCCAGGTCCCCCAGGTCCGCCAGGGGGAAATTTCCCCCGGAGAGGCCGTCCACCAGGCAAAGCCGGTCAGGGCTGATCTCGTGAACCGCCCGGGTTGCGGCCCGCATAACCCGGCCGTGATCTTCAACAGAAGCCCGGGAACTTTCGTTTAGCATGTTAAAGCTTAAATTTTTCGCGTTTTCCCCCCGGTAACGCCTGGCAAAGGTACGCCAATGATGGACAAAACAATCCAGGGCCTCATCGTCTTTCCAGAGATCAAAGGGTTCCTCGAAACCGCTGGTTCTATCGGGCCGGTCATGGATACAGTAGCCCGGCCCCCGGTGGAAGCCGATGTTCACATGGATACCGTATTTCTCCCCCCAGCGGAGCGCCTGATCGATGGGGGCCAGCCGGTCTTCAAAAATTTTGAAGGGCTCCCCCTCATCGGTCCAGAAACGATAACTCAGGGGCAGCCGCACAAAATCAAAACCCCAATCGGCTATCATCTGAAAATCTTCCTCGTTGTAATAGCCGGGGCTCCGTCCCTTCACATAAACCCCCAGCAGGTTAAAACCCCGCCAGCGGGGAATCCTGTTTTGCCGGTACATACGGCCTCCTTACATTCCAGACTGCGCAAAAAAAGTATCCAAGCCTTTGCGGAGAAAATCAAGGTCTAAAACTTTGGCGGGGCGATAGACTGCTTTACTACGATTTTTCCGTCGATAAAGGACAGCCCCGGCGGACCGTATTCTTCCGACTCGATATGCCGGATCAGGGTTTCTATACATTTCCCGCACATGCTGTCGATGTTGACTTCCAGGCTGGTAATGCCGACACCATTGGTTACAGCCTCGCTTTCATTATCAAAACCCACCAGGGAAACATCGGCGGGAACGGTCAGCCCGGCCTTGCGGAGCTGCCGTATCACATTACCCGCCACCTGATCGTTATTACAGACATAGGCGGTATAGGCGCCGGGCTTTAGTTGTATCTCCGTAAGATACATACCCCTGCTGTCCCGGTCATCAATGGCCGTATCGTAGGGGAGCCCCGCTTCCAGCATCGCCTTACAGTAGCCCATATACCGGTCAATAATACTGGTGGTCGCGGAAATAGACCCGACAAAGGCGATTTTTTTATGGTTCGCGGCTATCAACAGTTTTGTCAGATTGTACGAACCAAGAAAGGTGTTTGAGGCCACACAATCACACTGGCCAATATCCGAATAAAAATCGAGAAAAACGCACTGCCGTATCGTGGCGGTAATAGCCGAAAGGTAGGCATTGGGAAACTGCCCAAGCAGGATAAGTCCGTCAATCTTATTGGCGGTAACAATGGACGGGATGGTACAGGCCATTTCATCATCGCCGCTTACAACTTCAAGAATACCCGTGTAGGAAGTGTTCTTCAGCGCCAGGAGGAGCCGCTGATAAAAAATCCAGTAAAACGAGTTTTCCCCCAGGTACTTTGCGGCAATCAGTATGCCGATGTTGTAGGTCCGGCCTTCCAGCATACTCCGGGGCAGGCTGTTATAGACGTAGCCCAGGGCTTCCGCTTTTTGAACGATAGACTTCCGTAATTCCTTACCCACCCCTTCTTTTCCCGACAGGGCCTTGCTGACCGTTACCGTACTTACCCCAAGTTCGCGGGCAATATCGCTCATCTTTATGTGTGATCTCATGG
>JAIRNB010000325.1 GCA_031258265.1 Treponema sp.
CCGGACTTCGGCGGGTACATTCCCCCGCTCCAGGCTGCCGATAACCAGGTCCCGGGGATAGCGGGGGGCCTCCCCCCGCTGGGGCTGCCGCAGAACCTGGGGGATAGAATCCCGGTCCAGGTCCTGGGCCCCAGCGGGGCGGGGAACAAGGAAAACCAGCAAAATAACTAAAACCAGGGGCATAAATTCATGATAATCCGCCCTTCCCGGCGGGCGCAAGGGTTCCTGACAAACCCGGCAAACCTGCGGTTTGGGCCGCGCGCGCACTGCGCGCCCTAGCCAAGCTAAAGCTTGGCCGCATTAGTCCAACACTGGGGAATCACTGGCGCTATGCGGTTCCACATTAGCTTAATATACAACCTATGGTTGCTTTCTTCGCGCAAGGGATAGAGCGGAAATACTTTTGGCGGAGCCAAAAGATTGCAGCGATAGCCCGGTCCCCGCCTTTGCGAATGCAAGGGCGGGGATGCGCCCAAATTCCAAAATGAAATATAGTGGCTTACTTGTATCTGAATTAGTTTCTGAAGGAGTCCGGCCGGGAAGGGTTTCAGGGATCGAAGGGGCCTTCTACGGGGATACGAACCAGGTTTACGTTGTGGCCGGGGTAGCGGGCAAGGAAGCGGGTAAAGCGGGTTTCTTCGGCGCTTTCAAAGACCGCTACCTGGAAGGCGGAGTATTCGTCGAAATAGGGGACAAGGACTGCCATATGGAAGTGCTGGCGCATCCGGGGCAGGCCCCGGAGGTTGTCCGGGGTGGAAGGGGGGCCTATCTCGTTGTTCACCGACGCTAAATAGATCCGGCCGGGTTCGTCTATGGCCAGGGTGTAGAGGAGGGGCCGCAGTCCTTCTATGCCGAAGCCGGAATTTTCAAGATAGCCGGGGTAGTTCTTGAAGGCGGGACCGGGGGAGGGGCCCTGGGACGAGGCGGCTTGGCTGCGGACGATTAACTGGGAAAAGGGCAGGTCCCGAATTTCAAAATCGGCGGGGCCTGAGTAATCGGGGGAACGAAAGGCGGACCATACCTGGGAAGCAAGGTTCCTGGTCCAATCCAGGCCGAAAAAGGGGTCCCGCAGGTCTTCCCATACCGATGTAAAGGATGTACCCCGCTGTCCGAAGGGCTGTTTGAGGGCGATGATGTCGAGTCTTTGGCCGCTGAGGGGCCGCAGGATGCCGTCTATTACCCATTTGGCAAAACCGGAACAGTTGAGCCCCCCCTTGCCGTCCTGGACTTCCAGGGTTTCGATAAAAACATAGCGGCCCTGGGCGTCAATGGCCCCATCATCCCGGAAGGAAAGTTCCGGGAGCCGGGAACGGAGCCGGTTAATAAAGAGCCGGAGATCCCGGTAATTTTCCGGGGCCGGGTCAAAATACCGGCGTTTGAATTTTTCCCCCATGGCGGCATAGACCGTTTCCATGGGCGCGGTAAAGAGCCGTTCAAAGGGGACGGCCACCGGCAGGGACCAGCTTAGATAGGCGTCGTAGAGGATCATGTCCATGAGGCAGCGGTCCGTCCCCAGGGGCCGGAATTGTATGTAGGTCCGGTTGTCGCTGCGGGGGAAGACGAGGATTCGGAGAGGGGCGCCGTCCGATCTGCGGCGGACATAGAGCCAGGAACCCTGGGCCCAGCCGGGAAAGGTTCCCATGGTCCGGCCGTCCGGGCCGGTAAGTTCCCGGGCCAGTATTACGGCTATTTCGGCGGCGGTGGCCTCGGCCCGGACTTGAACACGGCCGCCTCCGGGGAGATCGTAGACCTGGGATTTTTTCGCCAGGACCCGATCCGGGGTATCCATGAACCACTCGTCACGGAGGGAAAGACGGAGGGAAGAATCATCTTCAATACCGGCGCTGGGAAGGTCCCGGGGGCAGAGGGAAGCCAGGGGACAAATAAACAGCAGGGCCGCAAGGTAAAACGCCGGTTTTTGAAAGAAATTCATGCTCTAATTGAAGTATCGGTATGATGATCCCTTTATTTTATGCCTCCAATCTGCTATTGTACAGGGGGGAGGCCCTGAATGAAGGTATACAGCCGCCGGCAGGTGGTTTTTTTTTCGATACTGACCGGGCTTATCGTGCTGATGCTTGGCCTGGGGCTGGGTTTGCTGCATCTGCCCTGGGTTTCGGCTTCCGAAGGGACGGAACATGCCGCCCTTCCGGTTCCCCCTGTTCCGGCGAAAGACAGGGAGGATGAATCCCTCTTTCTGCGGCAGTCTCCCCAATCCCATGCCCTTTCGACCGCGGATCTGGCGCCTTACACCGAAGACGAGCGGGAGAATATCTCTATTTATGAACAATTCAATTCCGGGGTGGTAAACGTTACCACCGAGGTGGTGGCGATCAACTGGTTCCTGGAACCGGTGCCCCAGGATGGGGGTTCCGGTTCGGGTTCCATTATTGACACCAGGGGTTATGTTCTTACCAACAATCATGTCATTGAAAACGCCTATAAGGTGTATATCAACCTGGTCGACGGAAGCCAGTTTGAGGGGACCGTGGTGGGAACGGACCCGGAGAACGACATCGCGGTTCTTAAATTCGATCCCCCCCAGGGGCTGGAACTGCGGACTATCCCCTTTGGCAGTTCGGATAACCTTAAGGTGGGGCAGAAGGTTCTGGCGATAGGGAATCCCTTTGCCTTTGAGCGGACTTTGACGGTGGGCATTGTTTCCGGGCTTGGGCGACCTATCCAGACTTCCCGGCAGAACATTATCCGGGACATGATCCAGACAGACGCTTCGATTAACCCCGGCAACTCCGGGGGGCCCCTTTTGGACACCCAGGGGAGGATGATCGGGATCAACACGATGATCTATTCCCCCTCCGGGGGCTCGGTGGGCATCGGCTTCGCTATTCCGGTGAATACCGCCAAACGGGTAGTGGCGGAGCTGATCCAGTACGGCAGGGTACGGCGGGGGAGGATCGACGCTACCGTGGTGCAGCTTTTTCCCGACCTGGTCCGCTATGCCCAACTGCCGGTTAATCAGGGGCTCTTGATTTCCCGGACTCGGAAGGGGGGATTGGCGGAAAAGGCGGGGCTGCGGCAGGGTACGGAGGCGGTACGTTACCGGTCCACCGTCATATACCTGGGCGGGGATATTATTACTTCGGTGGACGGGATGAAGACCAATACCTATGCGGACCTTTTCAGTGCCCTGGAGGATAATAAACCGGGAGAAAAGGTCAAGGTGGAAATTATCCGGGGCGGCAGGACCCTAAGCCTGGAAGTAACCCTGGCGGACAGGGAAGAACAGGCGAATTAGATCTATTCCGAAACCAGTATCCCAACACGATTGAAATGCAAATTTGGGCGCATCCCCGCTTTTGCTTTCGCAAAGGCGGGGACCGGGCTATCGCTGCAATCTTTTGGCTCCGCCAAAAGTATTTCCGCTCTATCCCTTGCGCTGCTAAAAAATGGCATCCCTGCCATTTTTTAGCTTTACGTTTTTGCTCTGCAAAAACGTATGCGTTTATCACAGCCGGCGTCCTGCCGGCAGGCTGTATTTACCCCTGTGGAACCGCATAGCGCCAGTGATTCCCCAGATATGAGCAATGCGGCTTAGCTTTAGCTAAGCCAGTGCGCGCGCGGCCCAAACCGCAGGTTTGGGCTGGAACAGAAGCCGGCATCCACGCCATTTTTTAGCACGTTTACCACAGCCGGCCCCGCGGCGCGCCCGCCCGCCTAAAGACGCCCTTGCATGTGGCCGGGATAAATACAGTTACCCTGCGCCGGGCGGGCCTTACATTTTTTCCTTAACGCCCCTTAACGGGGCAATTACTTCGCCCCATGCCGGCCAGCGCATGCATTAGAATTTTGTTTGTGTGTTTTGGCCGCCGGCGACCGTGATAACAAAACCTGAAGTTCGGCCTTATGAAACAGTTAATTTGAAACGGAGCCGGTGTAGGGGGTGATTTTGTCTATCCGCCTGCTTTGGCGGTAACTAAACCAGGCGTCTTCCGTAAAGATAAGGTGATCCAGGAAGTTGAGGCCCAGTACGCCGGCGGCGGCCCTTAGGCGGGCGGTAATTTCATCGTCCTCCGGGGAGGGTTTAAGCCGGCCCGAGGGGTGGTTGTGGGCCACGATCACCGCCGCCGCCCGGTCACTGATAGGGTCCGCGAAGACCTCCCGGGGGTGTACGATGGTGCGGTTTACCAGGCCGATGCTGACGATTCGCAGGGCCAGGACCTCATGGGCGCCGTTCAGGGAAAGGCAGAGGAAACGCTCCTGTTTGCGGTCCGCGTGGTGCCGGAGGAGGCCGTGGATATCCTGGGGCTGCCGTATCTTTGTCCCCGCAGCCCCCCAGCGCCGGCGGCCGAATTCCAGCATCGCCGCCACGGCGCAGGCTTTACTTGCCCCCATGCCGGAGAGAATTCTGAGATCCCGGACGGAGGGGACATCCTTTTCCCGGTCCAGTAATTCCAGCAGTTCCGCCGCCAGGGCGGTAACGTTCTTGCCCCGGATTCCCGTGTTAAGGAGGACCGCCAGAAGTTCATGATCCGAAAGGGACGCGGCCCCTCCCCGGAGAAGCCGTTCCCTGGGCCGTTCATCCGCCGCTTTCCGGGGCAGGGAGCCGGCCCCGGAATCCCCCGCGTAAGACACGCTACAGCGGCCGCCTTTTGGGTTTTCTGTCTGTCCGGTAAAGCCGGAATATAACGAGTCCCGCATATACCTTCCTCTTACCCTCCTTGCCCGGAGCGGCCTTTCCTGAGGCCGGTGAGCTGGTTTCAAAGCCCTGCCCCTTGGGAGCTAAAACGCCGCCATTCTTGATCCGGCGCTGATCCGGCACGCACTATATGGGCGCGGTCCCGCAGGGCGCTTTATTTTTCCGGGGGGAAATGCCGGTAAACCGGGCCGTCCCTAAAATCCGGTTAGTTTTGGGAAAGCCTTAACCGATAATCTGAAAAATATGATGACAAAGGCTGTACAAAAACGGACAAAACTATTTTTAGGGGGGGTCTGGGCCTTCTTATTTGTCTCCTGCGCGGGGCTGGGAGGCCCCCCGGTTCCGGAATTTCCCGAATGGCCCGCCGTCCCGCCGGCGGGGGGTGGAATCCCCGTGCCGGAAAACCCGGTCCCCCCGGAACGGCCGGTCCCGGAGATACCCCTGCGGATACTGGGGGCGGGGCTGGTCCCGGAGAAGGCCCTTTCCCGCTTTCTCCTGGCCCTTAACCCCGCCGCGGAGGAAAGTTTCGCGGAAGAACTGGCGGGGTACTATACCGAGGAAGCGGAGGCGGAGGGGGTAAACCACGACGTGGCCTTTGCCCAGATGTGCCTGGAGACGGGATTCCTGCGTTTCGGGAATCTGGTAAGCCCGGACATGAATAACTTCTGCGGCCTGGGGGCTATCGGACCGGAGCAGCGGGGGGAACGGTTCAGCGAACCCCGTATCGGGGTGCGGGCCCATATCCAGCATCTGAAAGCCTATGCCACGGAAGAACCCCTAAGGGGGGAGCTGGTGGATCCCCGTTACCGCTGGGTACGCTACGGGTCTGCCCCCACGATCTATGGCCTGGCGGGGACCTGGGCCGCGGACAAGGAATACGGGGAAAAGATCCGGGATATTCTGGAAGAACTGTACCGGTACTACTACCGGGAAGGGGTATAGGGCAACGCTGATTAACTTGACGCTAATCATCGTTGCCCTATTGTTTTTCTCGTTTTCCTACGGAAAACGCGCTTTTTCAAAGCGGCGAAAAAACCACATTAAAGCAGCACTGATTTATTCTCGATTGAATAAATCAGTGCTTTCATAGCTTTCGTAACGTAACGTCAGCCGTCGAATTTGATGCCAGGCATCGTTTCCGGGGTTTTTGAACAAACTATTTCAGCGGCGGCCCTTTCAAAACTTCGGTTTTGAAAGGGCCGCTATATTAATTCCTGATTAGTTCCTGAAACTGTGGATCGGCGCGGGAATCCGGCCTCCCCGGGCGATAAAGGCCCCGTTTTCCCCCGGATTCACCGGCATTACCGGGGCGCCGCCCAAAAGGCCGCCGAATTCCGCCCAGTCTCCGGCCTTTTTACCGGGAACCGGGATGATCCGCACGGCGGTGGTCTTATTGTTCACCATGCCGATGGCCATTTCATCGGCGATGATAGCGCTGATGGTGGAGGCCGGGGTATCCCCGGGGACCGCGATCATATCAAGACCCACCGAGCAGACACTGGTCATGGCCTCCAGCTTATCCAGGCCGATGGCCCCGGAGCGGACGGCGGCCACCATGCCTTCGTCTTCGGAGACGGGGATAAAAGCCCCGGAAAAACCGCCCACATGGGTGGAGGCCATGACGCCCCCCTTCTTCACCATGTCGGTAAGCATGGCCAGGGCCGCGGTGGCGCCGTGGGCGCCGGCGGAACCCAGGCCCATTTCCTCCAGAATCCGGGCCACCGAGTCCCCCACCGCGGGGGTAGGGGCCAGGGAGAGGTCCAGGATACCGAAGGGAACCCCCAGGCGGCGGGCGGCCTCCATGCCCACAAGCTGCCCCATGCGGGTAATCTTAAAGGCTGTCTTCTTAATAAGCTCCGCCAACTCGTCAAAATTAGCGTCCCTGTGGGATTCCAGGGCCGCCTTGATTACCCCGGGGCCGGAGACCCCCACGTTCAGGCAGCTTTCCGCCTCCCCTGGACCATGAAAGGCCCCCGCCATGAAGGGGTTGTCCTCCGGGGCGTTGCAGAAAACCACCAGCTTGGCGCAGCCGATCCCGTCCCCGGCGGCTGTGGCGGCGGCGGTTTCCTTAACGATCTTTCCCATACGGGCCACGGCGTCCATGTTGATGCCGCTTTTTGTGGAAGCCACGTTCACCGAGGCGCAGACCCTGGCGGTAGCTCCAAGGGCAGCGGGGATGCTGTTGACAAGATTCCGGTCCCCTTCGGTAAAACCCTTCTGCACCAGGGCGGAAAATCCCCCCACAAAATCCACCCCCAGTTCACCGGCGCAGCGGTCCAGGAGGACGGCATAGGGACTGTAGTCCCGTTCCCCTGAAGAAGCGGCCACCAGGGCGATGGGGCTTACCGCCAGGCGCTTGTTGATGATAGGGATACCATACTCGTTTTCGATTTCCCCGCCGGTCTTTACCAGGGGACCGGCGACCCGGAGGAGCTTTTCCCGAATCCGGCGCCGGGTTTCTTCCCCTGAAGAAGCGGCGCAGTCCAGAAGGGACACCCCCAGGGTAATGGCCCGGATGTCCAGCTTGTGGCGCAGGAACATATCCACCGTTTCTTTTATTTCAAAGGGCGTAAAAAGCATAGTACACTCCTTTAGGTTTAGGCATAAAAATACCGCCGGCAAAGGTCCACAGGGAATTGTCCGGCAAAAATTCGGGGGCGTTACGGGGGCGGCAAAGGGGCCGGCCCCTGCCCCCGTAGAGGGGGTAGGCCGGGACTTCGGCCCGGCCGCAGGGGGAGACTTCCCCCTCCTAAAATACACGATGTTATTCCATGTTCGGCAGCCTGTTGTGCCTGCGGATTCTGCAAAGCCCCGTAGACTTTGAGCGTGATACCGCCGCGGCGGACCTCTAAATTCGGTGCATGGCGCTGAAAACTTTTTCGTGCATTAGGCTGATAGAAACCCCCAGGGATTCTCCCAGTTGGTCCAGGTCTTTTTTCACGGACTCCAGGGGGGCGGAGGAGGAGGAAAGGTTGGCCATCATCATCATGACAAAATTCCCCGAAAGTATCGTTTGGCTTATATCTTCGATGTTGATGTTCCGTTCCGCGAGGAAGGCGGATACCCTGGCGATGATGCCCACCTTATCGGTACCCACCACCGTAATAATGACGTTCATACATCGTCCCCCATTTTATTTCCAATTCTGTGTTCGTTAAGGAACAGATCCAGCACGGTGAGGAACAGAATTACTACCATGGGACCCAGGATAAGGCCGTTAAAGCCGTAGACGCTTACGCCCCCCAGGATGGCAAAGAAGATGATCAGGGGGTGGAGTTGAATCCGGTCTTTGAGGAACATGGGGCGCAGTACATTGTCCAGGAGGGAAATAAAGAAACCGGAAACAATAAGAAAGAGAATCCCCCCCGCCGGGTCCCCGGAAATGATGCGGATGAGTCCCAGGGGCAGCCACACCAGGCCCCCCCCGATCATGGGGATAAAGACGCAGATAAACGTAACCATGGCCAGGACCAGGGCGCCTTTGACATTAAAAACAATAAAAACGATGTAGGCCATGACGGACTGGATAAGGGCCACCATGATGTAACCAAAGAAAAGACTCCGGGTAATATCCATGAACTTGCCGGTAATGGTTTTAAGGTACTCCCGGCGGATGGGAATAGAACCCAGCACCAGGCGGGAAAGGTAGGGGCCATCGGCGTAGAAGAAAAACAGGGTAAAGACCAGCAGCACTATTCCCAACAGGAAGGAACCCACATCCCGGGCCAGGCGGCTGCTGACGGAAAAGAGCTGCAGCAGGCTGGAATTGAGGAGTTCCATAAGGCGGATTTCTATTTCCCTGCCGGTGATCGTTATCTGCCCGTGGGAAATATCGTGGATGAAGAAGGATATTCTCTCAAAGAAATCCCGCATGGCTTCCGGGCGGTTATTGAACACATCCCGCACATAACGGGTCAATTCCAGAATCTGCCGGGAAAAGGCGGAAGCCACAAAGCTTAAGGGGAACAGTATTATTACCATCGTCCCCAGGGCAAAAAGGACGGCCCAGAGGTTTTTTAGAATCCGGCCTGAAACCCTGGAAAAATCAAGCTTGCGGATAAGCCGGTGGTGAAGGGGGCTTATCAGCACGTAGAGGAGGACGGACCAAAGCAGCACCGAAAAGAAGGGGGCAAAGAGACGGCAGACCAGGATAAGGAGGAGTACCAGGATGGCGGAAAAAACCATGGTCTGTACCGGCGGAAAATTAAATCCCCCGCCCTTCTCCTGGATTTCCCCCCGGCCCGGGGTCCCTTCGGTATTCCGTTCTTTTGGCGCCGCCGGGTCCCTCTTTTCGCCGGAGGGGGCCGGCCCTGCGGAAGGACCGGCGGCTTTCTGCTTCCGGTCCTGGGCCGGGTTCGGGGATGGATTGCTCATAGGGCCGCGAGTATCCGTTCCGCCTCCACGCTGCCGGGGTGGGAAGGATTCCGTTTAAGAAGATCCTGCAGGTATATCTTGGCGGTTTCCGCTTCCCCCAGGCTGGCGCAGGTTTTCCCCAGTTCCAGAATGGCCTCCCAGTTGTCCTTGTCCAGGCGGAGGAAGTCCCGGTAGGTGTCTCTGGCCCTGTCCAGTTTTCCCGCCCCCACATAGGCCCGGGCCAGATTCAAACGGACCGTGGTATGGTTGGGGTCCTGGGTCAGGGCCCTTTCGTAGTATTGAAGGCTCTCCTCCCAGCGTTCTTGGCTGGCGTATACGGCCCCCAGGTTGTTGTTTACATCCGGGTTATTAGGTTCCACCTTGTAGGCTTCGGTGAGGAATTTCAGAGCTTCCGCGGGGAGGCCGTTTTCCAGGCAGAGGCGGCCCAGGTTAATCCGGGGCTTCACATATTTGGCGTCCAGGGAAGCGGCTTTGATATAGGCGGCAATAGCCTTTTCCTGGTCCCCCAGCCCCTCCTGGGCCTGGCCCAGGGTGTATACATAGAGGGCATTCCCCGGGGTCGTATCCACCGCCCGCTGGGCAAAGTTTAGGGCCTCCCCGGTCTTGTTCAGCCCCAGCTTTACGATAGCCATATTGTAATTGGTAAGGCTGTGTTCCGCGTCAATAGCCAGGGCCCGGCTAAAGAGGCCTTCCGCCGCCCGGAAATCCCCCAGGCCGCTTTGCAGGGCCCCGAATTCCCGGAGGGAGGCCAGATCCCCGCTGTTATGCTGGAGGGCGGAGTTAAAAGCCGCCGCGGCCCCGGCGCTATCCCCCTTGGCGGAGAGAATCCGGCCAATTTCCCGGTAGGCCACGGAGTAGTCGGGCCGTAAAGCCACGGCCCGCCGGTAAGCGGCCAGGGCTTCATCCTGACGGCCCAGGGCCCGCAGTCCTCCCCCCAGGTTGTACCAGGCGGTTTCCATCTCGGGCTTTAGCCTGGTAACAGTTTCAAAGGCCTGCCGGGCATCGGCGTACTGCCGGCTGGAGAAGTAAATCCTCCCCAGTTCAAGGCTGTAGAGGTAGTTCTCCGGTTCCAGGCGTACCGCCTCTTTAAGTTCCGCCGCGGCGATGTCCATTTGTTTTAAGTCCCGGTATATCTTCCCCTGGGTAAAATGGGGCAGGGCGATCCCGGGATTCGCCTCCAGGGCCGAACGGGCCTCTTTCCTGGCCTGAGTCAAAAGGGAATCCCGGTCCTCCTTGTCCAGATTGGGCCGCCGGGCGGAGGCATCGTACCAGGCTTCCGCCACTTCGGCCCGCTTTTGGGCCTCGAAAAATTTTTCATCCGGGGGAAGCCGGGAATAGGCGTCCGTAAAGACCGCCGACGCTTGGGGAAATTCCCCCCGATCAAGGTGCTGCCGGCCCTGGGACACCAGATCGTTCACGGCCCGCATCTTTTCCTGCTTTTCCGCGGAAAGACGGGCCATCTCCGCTTCCTCCGCCCGGCGGCGGGCGGCCTCCGCCTCGGCGGCGGCCCTGCGTTCAGCTTCCTCCGCCGCCCGGGCTTCCGCCAGCTCTTCTTCCCGGCGCTGCCGCTCCTCATCCGCCAGACGCCGCCGTTCCGCCTCCACCCTGCGGCGTTCCGCATCGGCCCGCCGGCGTTCTTCCTCCCTGGCAGGGTCTTCTTCCCCGGCGGAACTGCCGGCGGCCAGGGCCTGGGCCAGTTCCCGGGCTAATTTTTCCGCCGCCACGGCCCGCTCATCGGCCAGGGCTTTTTCCGCCGCCGCGGCCCGCTCACCGGCCAGGGCTTTCTCCGCCGCATCAGCGGCCCCCGTCCCGGCGGCCCGGGACGCCCGCACCGCCTGATCCC
>JAIRNB010000388.1 GCA_031258265.1 Treponema sp.
TCGCTTTGGGCCTTGGCCTTAGCCAAAAGGGCGTCCGCCCGGTCAGGACTGGCGGCCTTCAGGCTCTTAAAGCGCACTTCCTTGTACATAAAGTCCTCAAGGCTGGTTGTGGGATCCCTGGAGTCAAGCTGGAAGGGATTCTTCCCCTCCGCCTTAAGCCGGGGATCGTAGCGGTACAGGGGCCAAAGCCCGGATGTAACCGCCCCTTTCTGCTGATCAAGGCCCTTGCTCATATCAATGCCATGGTTAATGCAGTGGGAGTAGGCGATGATGATCGAAGCTCCCTCGTAGGATTCCGCCTCCCTGAAGGCCCTGATAGTCTGGGCCACATTGGCCCCCATGGAAACCTTGGCCACATAGACATAGCCGTAGCTCATGGCAATGGCCCCCAGATCCTTTTTGGCAATATCCTTACCGGCGGCGGCGAAGCGGGCGATAGCCCCCACGGGGGTTGCCTTAGACATCTGCCCGCCGGTGTTGGAGTACACCTCGGTATCCATAACCAGGATGTTTACATTCCGGTTGCTGGCCAGTACATGATCCAGCCCCCCAAAGCCAATGTCATAGGCCCAGCCGTCGCCCCCCAAGGCCCAGACCGACCGCTTGATAAAGTGATCCGCCAAAGAAAGAAGAAGCTTCGCCGTACCGCTGGAATTACCTTTCAGGGCCGCCTTTAGTTCGTCCACATTCTGCCGCTGGGCTTCGATGGCGGCGTCATCCTTCTGCTCGTTAGCCAAAATACGGTCGATAAGCGCCGCGGCAATTCCCTCATCCTTGGCTTTTACAGCGATTTCCCGGGCATGCTCCGCCAGCTTATCGCTGGTAAGCCGCATTCCCATACCGAATTCCGCGGCATCCTCAAAGAGGCTGTTAGACCAAACCGGCCCCCGGCCATCCGCCCGCTGGGCGTAGGGGGTGGTGGGCAGGTTCCCGCCATAAATCGAGGAACAGCCGGTGGCATTGGCGATAACCGCCCGGTCCCCAAAGAGCTGGGAGAGGATCTTCACATAGGGGGTTTCCCCGCAGCCGCCGCAGGCCCCGGAGAATTCAAAAAGGGGCCGTTTGTAGGCCAGACCTTTGACCGTGGAAAGATTAAGCTCCGCCGCCGGAACCTCCGGCAATTTAAGGAAATAATCCCAGGCGGCGGCCTGTTCTGCGTGGTAGGACGGGTCGTCGGCATAGGATTTCCAGGAAAGGGCCTGGGATTTGGCAGGGTCCCTGGACATGGGACAGATATTGATACAGACCCCACATTCCATACAGTCCTCGGCGGAAATGAGAAGGCAGGTTTTCTTGCCCTCCACCGCCTTGGGCTTAATCGCCGCGGTTCTAAAGCCCACGGGGGCCGCCGCCGCCTCGGCGTCGCTTAGGTTCTTCATGCGGATACAGGCGTGGGAACAAACTGCCGCGCAGTTGCCGCACTGGATACACACATCGGGATTCCAGGCGGGAACCCGCTCGGCCACGGCCCGCTTCTCGTACTGGGTGGTGGCGGTGGGGAAAGTACCGTCCTCCGGGATCTTGCTTACCGGAAGCTTGTCCCCCTCCTGAACGGAAACGGCCCCCAAAACCTCCTGTATCCAGGAATCCCGGGCGCTGGCAAAGGGTTTCTTCATGTGGAGCTTACCGTCCGCGGCGGCGGGGTATTTGACCTCCTCCACAGCGGAAAGGGCCGCATCCACGGTGGCGTAGTTTTTCTGCACCACATCGGCCCCCTTCTTGCCGTAGGACTTTTCGATAAAGTGCTTCATCTCCTCCACGGCCTGGGCCTCCGGCAGAACCCCGGAAATTTTGAAGTACGCGGCCTGCATCACCGTGTTGATCCGGTTCCCCATGCCGGTCTTGCGGGCGATCTCCGCGGCGTTAATTACGTAGAATTTGAGTTTCTTGGCAATGATCCGCTTCTGGGCCTCTACGGGAATTTCATTCCAGACCTCCGCCGCGCCAAAGGGACTGTTCAGAAGGAAAGTCCCCCCGTCCTTGGCATTGGCCAGCATGTCCAGGGTCTCCATATAGGAGAACTTGTGGCAGGCCAGGAAATCGGCCTTGTTGATCAGATAGGGCCGGCGGATCGCCTTTTTGCCGAAACGCAGATGGCTGATCGTAAAGCCCCCGGATTTTTTGGAGTCGTAGGAGAAGTAGGCCTGGGCGGAAAGTTCAGGTTTAGTATCCCCGATGATCTTGATGGAATTCTTATTGGCCCCCACCGTACCGTCGGACCCAAGGCCGTAGAACATGGCCTCGCTCATCCCCTCTTCGGCGATAAAGAAGGATTCGTCGTAATCCAGACTCTTGCCCAGCACGTCGTCCTTAATGCCCACCACAAAGTTGGCGATCTTCCCGCCGGAAAGGTTGTCAAAGACCGCCTTAACCATGGCCGGGGTAAACTCTTTGGAACCCAGGCCGTAACGGCCCCCCAGGATAAGCGGGGAGTCCTTAAAGGGGCTCTTGCCCGCGGCCTGAATTTCACTAATGGCAGTCCGGATGTCCTCGTAAAGAGGTTCCCCCGGAGAACCCGGTTCCTTGGTCCGGTCCAGCACCGCGATAGCCTTTACCGTGGCGGGCAGGGCTTTAACAAAGAGTTCCGCGTCAAACGGCCGGTAAAGCCGCACCTTGATAACCCCCACCTTCTCACCCTTGCCCTGAAGGTATTCCACGGTTTCTTCCACGGTTTCCGCACCGGAACCCATGACGATGATCACCTTTTCCGCATCGGGGGCGCCGAAATAATCAAACACATGGTAGGCCCGGCCGGTAAGTTTGGCGTATTTGTCCATTTCCGCCTGGACAATGGCGGGAACGGCCAGGTAGTATTTGTTTACCCCCTCCCGGCCCTGAAAATAGGTGTCGGGATTCTGGGCGGTCCCCCGGATAACAGGCTTTTCGGGTGTAAGCCCCCGTTCCCTATGGGCCCGCACCAGATCGTCATCCACCATCTTCTTCATCACATCAAAGGATATTTCCTCGATCTTCTGATATTCATGACTGGTCCTGAACCCGTCAAAGAAGTGGAGAAAGGGCACCCGGGACCGCAGGGTGGCGGCATGGGAGATAAGCGCCAGGTCCATCACCTCCTGGACGCTGTTGGAAGACACCATGGCCCAGCCGGTCTGGCGGCAGGCCATCACATCCTGATGGTCCCCGAAGATCGACAGGGAGCTGGTCGCCAAAGCCCGGGCGGCGATGTGGAACACCGTGGAGGTCAACTCCCCGGCGATCTTGTACATATTGGGGATCATCAAAAGCAGCCCCTGGGAGGCGGTGAAGGTAGTAGTCAGCGCCCCCGTCGTCAAGGCCCCGTGAACCGCCCCAGCGGCCCCCGCTTCGCTTTGCATTTCCACAACCTGGGGGATAGTCCCCCACAGGTTCTTCCGGCCCTGGGCGGAAAACTCATCAGAGAGCTCCCCCATGGGACTGGACGGGGTAATCGGGTAAATCGCGATTACCTCACTCAACGCGTGGGCTACGTGCGCCGCCGCGTTGTTGCCGTCAATCATAACCATGTTTTTATCAACCATTTGGTTCCTCATTAGGTAGGGTTGTATTCAGTTTAAGGCTTAAAAGCGGGATTTTCAAGGCCGCGGCCTGCCGTTGCCGGGAATTCCCCGTGCGCGCGGATAAGGCGGCCACGCGTGTTCCGGGGGCTTGACTTCCCCGCCAAAATTGAAATATCCAATGAAAACCGGTACCTAGCAGTTTGTCGCGCTTCGCGCGTAAAACCCAAAAAATCGCCGAATAGGTACCACCAATGATGCGATTTTACCATACAAACAGCGTAATCAGCCCAATTATCGTGGTTTTTGCGACACAACGTGGAGCAAAAACCTACAAGTGCAACAGGCTGCTATGCAATTTACACCCATGATTGGTTATGAAAACCGCCCCAGAGAGGCGGGGTATTAGACCCCCTCGAATAAAATAAAACAGACTAGAACCGGAATTAGGTTGCGAGAGAGAGAGAGAGAGTTGGGGGGGGGGGGGGGGGGGGGGGGGG
>JAIRNB010000008.1 GCA_031258265.1 Treponema sp.
GGTAGCCCTTAGGGAGGGGGGCGGCGATCCCAACAACCTGCCCAAAACCTGGGCCGAATTCGCCGCGGTAGGCCAAAAAATCACCGACAAGAGTAAACCCCGCTTTGGCTATATCATGATGGGCATGGAGTACAACGCCTGGCCCTTTACCCCCTGGGTCTGGAGCGCCGGTGGTGAAATGGTCAGGCCCAACGCGGACGGGAGCTACCGGGTTGCCTTTACCGAAGACCCCGGTATCGACGCCGCCGTGTTCTGGCACGACATGGTATGGAAGTACAACATGACTCAGAGGAACGTCCTTGAAGGCTGGGACGAACTCCAGGACGACATGGCCTCCGGCCGCGGGGTTTTTGCCTGGGGCATGATCAATTACTTTGCCGACAATGCCCTTAACAAGTACAACGTTCCCCAGGAAACCTTCGGTATTATGCCCATTCCCGCGAAGGATTCAGCCAACAAGCCTTATTCCCTCTGCGGCGGTACGGTATACGCCTGGAGCCCCCGGATTACCGATGAACAGGCCAAGGCCGGCTGGGATTTTGCCCAGCTTATGTCCTTCGACAAGGAATTCATGGAAGCCCAGTGGGCCTTTGAGAATACCCTGGTGGGTATCAACTCCGACATTCCCGGCCGTACCGACATGACCCAGATTAAATTCGAAAAATACGGCACCACCTGGCCGAAACACTGGGCGAAGGAATTTGATGAATTAAGCCGGGTTACCAAGCTTGAGCCCTACTGCCCGAACTGGAACGAGCTTAAGAACATCATCGCCCCCCATCTTCAGGCAATCCTCGCCAGGGAAAACATCAGCCGGGACGAGATCAAGGCTATCCTGAATACGGCGGCCCAGGAGTGTTACGATCAGTATCCGGACTCCTTTAAGCCGCGTTAAGGGAGGGTCCCGGTTCAAAGTCCGGGTCTAAAACAAACCCGAATATTCCGGGGGGCTTAAAATTCCCCGGGATATTTATTTTTTATGAGCGTCCGTCCCGTATATTCAAAACCGGGACGGGCTGCATACAAGGGCAAAACAGTGCAGCGAAAAATCCGCCCACCCAGGGCCTTAAACTTCAATACCGGCTGGCTTTTTATCCTGCCGGCAATCATTTCGTTTCTTTTGTTCAAGTATTACCCCATGCTCATGGGGATGTTGGTTAGTTTTTTTAGATTCGATGTTATGAATCCCCCCGGCGATTTTGTGGGATTCCGCAACTATATACGGGCCTTCAAAGACCCCCTGGTCAGGAACGCGCTGAAAAATACCTCCCAGTTCTGGATTCTCATGCTCATAATGAACCAGTTTGTCCCCCTTCTCCTGGCCGTCATGGTTGACGAGGTGCGTAAAAATAAGGCGCTTATCAGAACCCTTTATTACCTGCCGGCGATCCTGCCGGGAATAGTAACCACGGTTCTTTGGAAATATTTCTGGCAGCCCGATTACGGTCTTGCCAATTTTATTGTTACGTCCATTGGTTTTAAGCCCCAGATGTGGCTGAACGATATAAACCTGGTAAAAATCTGCATGAGATTTCCGGGGCTGCTTATCATGGCCAGTACGGGCGGGGGCATGTACTTTATCATCTACCTGGCGGCCCTGAACGGGATCAACAAGGAAATGTACGAATCCGCCCAGATTGACGGGGCAGGCTTCCTCAGACGTCTGTTCTCCATTACTATCCCCAGCATCCTTCCCACCATAGGCATGCTGATCATCATGAGTACCATGGGGGCCTTTAATATGTTTGACGAAGTGATGATCATGACCGGGGGCGGGCCGGCCAGATCAACCGAGACCCTGGTGCTTTATGCCTTTCAGAAAGCCTACCGGGAAACGGACTACAGTTATGCGGTTACTATTACGGTTCTGGCCTTTATTATTGTTTTTGCGCTTACGCTGCTGCAGATGAGGGTACAGCGCGGCAGGGATGAATGAACCGGCCGTAAGGGATCGGGAAGGAGTATATCGTGCCTATAATCCAGCAGAGTGAATTAAGAAAAGGGAAGAACCGGTGGATTCACCACGGGTTTATCGCGTTTCTCGTTATCATGCTGCCGATCCAGCTTTTACCCCATACATGGATGTTCTTCAATATGTTCAAGGCCCCCCTGGAGGTTATCAAGCTGCCGCCGAACATCCTGCCGGAGAAGTTTCTTTGGGAAAACATACCGGCGACGTTCAAAAAGCTGAATCTGTGGCGGAATATTTGGAATACCCTTATTCTCTGCGGGGGGACCATTCTGATCCAGATTCCCGTCAGTTCCCTCTGCGCCTACGGTCTTTCCAAGCTGCGTCTGCGGGGGAGCAATATGCTGCTTCTGTTCTTCATCGGTACGATGATGATCTCCGGGGAAGCGACGATTATCCCCCTGTATATAATGATGACCAATTTTCCGCTTACCGGCTGGAACCTTATCAATTCGTTCTGGGCCCTAATCCTGCCCTTTTCCGCCTGGGGCTGGATGGTGTTCCTGTTTAAGAACTTTTTCGATACCCTGCCGTCATCGCTGTTTGAGGCGGCAAAAATTGACGGCGCCGGTAATCTAAGGATTTTTTTAATGATAGTGGCGCCCCTTTCGGGGCCTGTATTCGCGATTGCGATACTCAATACCTTCAACGCGGTATACAACCAGTTCATGATGCCCCTGATGATGCTCCCCTCCCCTGACAAGTGGCCTATGATGGTGCAGATATACTCGACCCAGTGGGGCGGGGGCCTGTCGTGGAATCAGGTTATGGTACTCCTGACGGTTACATCCCTGCCGCTTCTTTTGATTTATGTTCTCTGTCAGCGTTACGTTGTCGAGGGAATCGTCATGACCGGCATTAAGGGCTAAATCCCGGCGGGAGGGGGTAGCGGAGTAGACCGGACCCCCGATAGGGGGGAGGACTACGGAGTGAGGGGGGGCCGCCCGCCGCCGGATGCGGCATGGGGCGGAAAAAATTCCAGGCGGACTTTAATGCGTCCCCCCTCCTTAAAAACACGGGAAAAACTTGTGCCGCCGTTTTAATAATGATACTATTTCTAATACGAACATTCAGGAGGCTGTTATGAATTCGGTCCGGGTCAGCATAGAAAAGAGGGCGATACCCACGTATGAACCTTCGCCCTACGAGGAACTGCCCATGTTTGCGTTTAACCGCAACCACCAGGGGACAAGCGGGAATCCCTATCCTAACCGTATTGTTAATAAGGTAAGGCGGGATAAAAAAAGCGATGTCCCTTATACGGCGATTGCCCTGGAGAATGATTATATCAGTCTTACGATACTTCCCGAGCTGGGGGGCAGGATATTTGAGGCGGTCGATAAATCTAACGGCGTGGATTTTTTCTACCGTCAACATTCTATTAAGCCGGCCCTTATCGGTATGTACGGTCTCTGGATTTCCGGGGGTGTGGAATTCAACTGGCCTATGCACCACCGCCCGGGAACTTTTGTCCCCACCGATTACTATGTGGAGCCGGCCGAGTCCGGCGCCGTTACCGTATGGTTGAGCGAACATGAACCGGTAAGCCGGATGAAGGGTATGGTGGGTCTTACCCTTTACCCGGACCGGGCGGTGGTGGAAACCAGGGCCAGGGTGTTCAACAGGACTGTCCTTCCCCATTCGTTCCTCTGGTGGGAAAACGCCGCCTTCCCGGCCAATGAAAATGTGCAGATCTTTTTTCCACCGGATGTAAGCTATGTGACTCATCATTACAAAAAGGCCACCGGCGCATATCCCCTGATGGACAGCTTTTACATGGGTCTTGATAACCGGGGCGGCGTCGATGTCCGGTTCCACAAAAATTCCCTGCAGGGTACTTCCTACTTTAGCGGCCTTTCCAAATTTGATTTCTTTGGCGGTTACGATCACGGGAAAAAGACCGGCCTGCTCCACCATGCCAGCCACTACACATCCCCCGGCAAGAAGATGTTCACCTGGGGTTATACGAACCTGGCGAAGGACTGGGAACGGGCCCTTACCGATACCGACGGTCCGTACCTTGAACTTATGGCCTCCAGCTACAGCGATAATCAGCCCGATTTTACCTGGATAGAACCCTACGAAACCAAGGAATTTGTCCAGACCTGGTATCCCTATAAGGAGCTGGGGGAAGTGCAGGCCGCCAATGACCGGGCCGCCTTTACCTGCCGCCGGGAGGGGGGCGATCTTTCCCTGGGGGTTTACGTTACGGAAAACATTCCCAGGGGGATTATCGAAATTTCTTCCGGGGGAAAAGCGCCGCTGCGCAGGGTTCTGTACCTTAAAGCCATGGAAGCCCTGTGGGATAAATTTCCCCTGGGCGGGGAGGACCTTAGCGTTAAGCTTATCAATGAACAGGGGGAAACGGTGCTTTCCTACACCGCGGAGAAAACCGGGTCCTTTGTGCCTGTCCCCCTTCCCCCGTATCCCGGGCCGGAATCCCTTAGCGATGCCGATGACTGCTGCGTTACCGGCCTTCATGTGGATCAGTACCACGATCCCCTGGTGGAAAGCGATGTCTACTGGAGGCGCGGGCTTGAACTGAATCCCCGGCACCCCGGTTGTCTTACCAACCTGGGCCGGTATTTAATCGGCCGTCTGCGTTTTGAGGAGGCGGAAGCCTGCCTGCGAAAAGCCGTGGAAAGCCTTACCAGGTACAATCAGAATCCCAGGGATACGGAGGCTTTCTACCTCCTGGGCCTTGTGCTGGCCTGGCAAGGCAAAAACGGCGAAGCCCTGGAACTGCTGCACAAGGCCATGTGGAGTGCTGCGGCCATAATACCGGCCCTCTGCGCCTCCGTCCCGGTTCTCAGCGCCGAAGGGAAATACGGTGAAGCGATAAAGGAAATTGCCGCCGTCATTGCCCTGCACGGCAAAAACCAGCGGGCCATGGAAATGCTCATTACCCTTCTTAGAAAAACGGGGAGGAAGGAGGCGGCCCTGGACATCGCGAAGGATCTATTGTCCACCGATCCCCTGGACCTTCACGTTATCAACGAACTGCGGCTCCTGGGCAGGGGGGAATACGCCGCCGAGCGGGCCCGGTACCGGCTTAATGAGACGGGCATCGATCTGGCCGCCGATTATGCCATGATGGGCCTGTGGGAAGACGCCCTTGATACCCTGGAATGGGTTCTGCAAAAAGCCGGGCCCGCCTGCATGGTTCTTTATGGCGCCGGTTTCGCGGCGTTAAAGATGGGGAAGAAGGCCGCCGCGGAAAACTATTTTTCGCAGGCGGAAAAGGCGCCGGACAGCCTCCGGTTCCCGTCCCTGGCCTTTGAAGAACAGGCCCTTAAAGAGGCGGTTAAGACGCGGCCAGGGGACGGCAGGGCCTGTCTGGAACTGGGCATGGTAATTTACGGCATCCGGCGTGATGTGGATGAAGCGGTCACGGTTTGGAAGAAGGCCCTGGCTGCGGACCCCGGTTCCCCGGCGGCCATGCGGAATCTGGCGGTTGCCCTTTTCCGCCGGAACAACAGGGACGGCGAGGTTCTGGAACTGCTGGAAAAAGCGGCGGCGGTAAAACCGGGGGATCTCCAACTGTACTATGAGCTTAACCTGGCGGCGGAGCTGCAGAATCTGCCCCTTTCAAAACGGCTTGCCCTGTGGGAGGGACAGCGCGCCTATGCGGGAAAATGGGATGAACTCTTCCTCCAGGGTGTACGGATTCATAATCAGAGCGGCCAGTGGGATAAGGCCCTGGATATGCTGAAGACCCATGAGTTTACCCCCGCCGAAGGGGGGGAAGCCTTAATCGCCGCCGAATACTATTACGCCTATCATGCCCTGGCCTATGCCGCCATGGAAGCCGGGGAGTACGAAAAGGCATTGGAACATTTCGATCATATTTTTCACAGCCCCTACGGAATTTGGAATGAAATTATCCTCTGCCCCTACAAGTACGGCCAAGCCCTTTGTTTGGACAAGCTGGGGAAAAAGAAGGAAGCCGGGGAGGCTCTGGCATGGATAACGAATCTGCCTCTGGAATCCCAATCCTTCCTGCCGTCTTTCCGCTACTACCTGGGCATGGCCCTCGCGGGGCTGGGGAAAGAAGAGGAAGGGAAAGAACAGTTCCGGCAGTTAAAGAAAGCGGCGGAAGATGCCCTGGCGCTAAAGGAGTGCGGTTTCTTTACGGCCAGCTCGTCTTACGAAAGCTTTATCCGGGATCCCGGCGATTTGAAGGCCGTACAGTACAACACCCTTTTGGCCCTGGCCCTCAGCGGCCTGGGGGAAAAGGAGAAGGCGAAAGCCGCTGTTGACGCGGCCCTGGCCCTGGGTCCCCTGAATCTGCAGGCCCTTATGCTGAAAAAAAGCCTGGAGAAGTAAGGCCCGGTAAAGCCTGGAAAAAGTAAGCGTCTGTTTGTTTGCTTTTTTTGTCCGATAAAGAACCCACCCCGCAGGCCCGCCCGGTCCCTGCGGGGTTTTTTCGGGCTCAGCGGCTCAGCCGGCCGGGGGCAGAATCTCCGTCCGGTCCCTGTAGATAGTAACGCTTAACATGGCCGAGGCCCCCGGCAGAAAAACAAACAGCCCCAGCCCGGTAAAAACGGAGACCAGGAAAACCGAAAGAAAGGCCATGGAAAAAAGAAAGGTATAGCCCGGTTTGGAAAAAACCAGGAAAAAGCCCTTTACATACAGTCCGGCAAAGGACAAGTCCTCGTTGAAAACCGCCAGGGGATAACGGTACATCCCCGAACAGATAGTAATGGTGTTCAGCCAAAAAAAGAAGGCGTTGAGCAGCTTCACGGCCAGGGGAGTCCGGCCCCAGACCAGCGTAATAACCGAAAGAAACAGCAGCAGGATAATAATTATATCCAGCGCCCCCATGGCAAGAACCGTCAGGCCCCTTTTGTTGAAACTCTCCCGCAGCGTTTGAAAACAGCGGAGTTCCCGTTCCTCCAGCTCCCGCCCCCCAAGTTTTACCGCGACAGCCCAGGCCCAGCCCACGGTAACAATGGGCAGTGAACACAGAAGAAACATACCGCTAATTTTCATCCAGGAACCGGGGCGGTATAAAAGTTTTTTCAGCCAAAAACGCATTGCGGGGACGTACATAGTAATTCTCCGGGCCCCCGGCAGCCTGCTTGTGGATTTTTTGCCCAGGAGTTTGTTGCGCTTCGCGCCTAAAATGGTATAAATATTCACATCAGTGAATATTTATACCTTACAAACTCCGAAAGCAGTGCAATAATCGTGATTTTTTGCATATTTATGCAAAAAATCTACAGGTGCAACAGGCTGCCAGACGCCTGCAACGCCCTTACACAACAAAGATACAAATATTTTATCACATCGCGGGGAAATTGCCATAGACCCGTGCCGGCGCTAAAATTTGCGGTAAGTAACAGGCCGGATGTCGAATTAATTTTTGGGCGCGTCTATCACAGCCGAGCTTGCGGTAAACGAAAGCCGGTTGGGTTCATATTTGACCTGGGACGGGGGGATGTAGTCCTGCCCCACGGCGCGGGCAACCCGGCCGGGGAAGGAGCCCCCCTCGGCGGCAAAGGCGTAGACATTGGCCGCTTCCCGGTTCCCCAAAAGGTAGCGGAACCGTGTTACGGACCGGTAGGGCGACAGGGCCTCGTAATAGCCGTCCCGAAAGCTTGCCGTCATTTCCGCCCCGCCCCGCACTTCGATACTGGCAAAGCCTTCGTATTTTACGGCGGCCTGGTAGTTCCCCAGGTTTTCGCTCAGGCCGTAGGCTTCCCGCACAAAGGCCGAAAATACATCGCAGGGAATCCAGGTGTAACCGCCGTTTACCCACTTCTCCCCCAAACTGTTTTGAATCTCAAAGGCCCCGCCATGCCGCCCGTCGTCGTAGCCCACAGCGCACATCGCGTGTCCTCCGTGGTTCACCGATGAACTTTCCCAGGGCCGCCAGACATCGTGGGCCGCGAAAAACGAATCCGGGCAGTTCATGGCAATAACCACCGGTTTAGATTCGGCAATGCTCTTTTTTACCATTTGGATTTTCACTTCCCGGTTTTGGGTGTCCGGCCGGAACAGGGTGGCGTATCCGGCTATGGGATAAGCGCGGTTGCCGGCGAACAGGGAGAGGGAAATTGCCTTAAAGTCCGCCTGTTTTTCCCGGTCAAGCATTTTAACCGGCCCCCTGTCCCGCATAAAGTTGGAAAACAAATATATCCGCCTTGGCTTTGAGCGCCGTGGCAATCTGCTTGAAATCATGTATAATGAAATTGATGACCATACGGTGAATGTATTCCATGCCATGAAATGTTGGAGTATATACTATTCATTGTTTGATATGTAGGAGAAAGGGATGCCGCGAATGACCGAAGAAGAAGCCTGGGCATTGGACGATGAGGTAACCCGCAATCCGCCTAATGTCGCCGGTATTCCTGGTGGTTTTTTTACCGGCCGCCGCGACCGCATGGTAATTCTGGATCAATTCTCTGCGGGATATATTAAATCCGCTGCCGAAGCCGAACACAAAGCCCCCTCAGAAATTATCGGCGAACTGGTGCGGGAAAAGATCGCCGCCGCAGAGCAGCGATGGCGAGCGCAGGGGTGACTGACACCGCCGTGGGGAATGATGACACTTTCTAATGCTGCCCGGTCCGCCGCCGTAATGAGCCTCCGCGGGGCAAGCCCCGCGGTATCTTTAGCGTTGCTTTAGTCAGAACGGAGGCTCGGTCGTAAGGAAATTTATAATACTGTCTGGTTCAATACCAAATTTTTGTAAACGTTGCATTATT
>JAIRNB010000061.1 GCA_031258265.1 Treponema sp.
TTCAAGAAATAAATTCAATGCTTCTTCACAGTTTTTATATAGTTCCTCTTGGGTATCCGCCTGAGTAATACAACCATTCAATTCTAAGCATTCAGCCCAAAATCCAGCCTTTTCTTTATGTACCTTAAAGTGATATTGCATCATTTTTCTCCTTCGGCATTTAGCCTTTTCAATAATTTTTGCTCCAGCCCTTTTTTCAATTCTTTATGCATAGGTATAGTTTCACGCAAATTCCCTTTTCCAATTTTTACGTGTGAACCTTTTTGATAAATTTCAATCCAACCAGCCTTTTTAAATTGCTGGAGCATTTCCTTACCACTTATGGGCATATATTAAACAATACCAATTATATTTGGTTTTATCAAGTGATTTTTACATTTTTTTCAATTTTCTTAATGATTTTATACAGATTTATGCAAAATGGATTGCACATAACTGGAATAAGCCCAACAGGTGACTGACATTGCGCCGCAGGCCGAAAAAAAGTGACTGACACCATACGCGGTAGTTTTTTTGTTTTCTTGTGGACCAATCGTAAGTATCTTATATACGGAAAGATCGATCTCCCTGGCCGCATGGCAGGAAGGTCCCTAAACAGAGTCTGCCAGGGCTATAGCCCGCCGGAAAAGCCTTACAGGGTTTCCGGGGCAGAGCAAGGAGTCCCCTATGAAGAATCCCCCCCGGAACGAAGACGGGGCGGCCGGGCCCGCGGGGCCCGGCCAGCCGAAAAAACCGAACATGCTGGGCCTGCTCATCGCCGGCCTGGTCATCACCTTTATCTTCAATTTGGCGGCCGCCAAGATGGCCGCCGGCAACAAACTGCAAGTGGAGTACGGCCAGTTCATCCAACTGGTAGAAACCGGCCTGGTACAGCAAGCCCAAATCGACGATCAGCAGATCGCCTTTACCCTTAAAGAAGGGGCGGACCAGCATGCGCTGCGGGAAATTCTCAGACTCCCCGCCGGTACGGAAGGGCCCGCTGAACGGCGCCTCCTTAGCAGCGGGGTTTATTACACAGGGCTCCTGGAAGACCCCGCGCTGACGGAACGGCTGCTAAAAAATTCCGTGGCCTTTTACAAACCTATCGTCCAGCCCAATCCCATCCGTGACTTTATCTCCGGCTGGGTCTTCCCCCTCCTGATCTTTTACGGGATCTATTTTTTTGTTATGCGTAGATTTTCAGGTGTGGGGGGCATGGGAAGCATGATGAACCTGGGTAAATCCAAGGCTAAATTCTATGGCATGGAAAAGAACACCGGCGTTTCGTTCAACGATGTGGCGGGCCAGGACGAAGCAAAGGAAAGCCTCAGCGAGCTGGTTGATTTTCTCCATAACCCGGAAAAATACCGGCAAATCGGCGCCCGGCAACCCAAGGGGGCCCTCCTCGTGGGACCCCCGGGAACCGGCAAGACCCTGCTGGCCAAGGCGGTGGCCGGGGAAGCTAAGGTCCCCTTCTTCTCCCTCTCCGGTTCTGAGTTTGTGGAAATGTTTGTGGGCCTGGGGGCCAGCCGGGTCCGGGACCTCTTTGCCGAGGCCGGCAAACACGCCCCCTGCATTGTCTTTATTGACGAGATCGACGCCATTGGTAAGAGCCGGGATAACCAGATGGGGGGTAACGATGAGCGGGAACAGACCCTGAACCAGCTCCTTTCGGAAATGGACGGCTTCGATTCTTCCAAGGGCATCCTCGTCCTGGCGGCCACCAACCGGCCCGAAATTCTGGACAAGGCGCTGCTGCGGCCCGGCCGCTTTGACCGGCGGATCATCGTGGAAAAACCGGACCTGCCGGGCCGGGAGGCCATCCTGGCGGTCCACGCCAGGAAGATCCCCCTGGGCGCCGGTGTGGACCTCAAGGAGATCAGCCGTTCCACCAGCGGCGCCACCGGCGCGGACCTGGCAAACATGGTCAACGAAGCCGCCCTCCGGGCGCTGCGCCTGGGCCGCCCGGAGGTGCTTCAGGAGGACCTTATAGAGGCGGTGGAAACCGTGGTGGCGGGAAAAGAAAAAAAAGACCGGGTTTTAAGTCCCAGGGAAAAGCGGATGGTGGCCTTCCACGAAGTAGGACATGCCCTGGTATCGGCGCTGCAAAAAAACGCCCCGCCGGTCCGGAAGATCACGATTGTCCCCCGGACCATGGGTTCCCTGGGCTACACCATGCAGGTCCCCGAAGAGGAACGCTACCTGATGACCCGTTCCGAACTGCTGGCCCAGATATGTACCCTCCTGGGGGGCCGGGCGGCGGAGGAACTGGAATTCGGCGAGGCCAGCACCGGCGCATCCAACGACATTGAACGGGCCACCAGGCTGGCCCGGAACATGGTAACCCAATACGGGATGAGTGAAAAATTCGGCATGATGGGCCTGGAAAGCCTTAGCAACCAGTACCTGGACGGCCGCAGTGTTTTCACCGCCTCCGATGCGTCAAACGCCGCCGTGGACCTGGAAATTTCCCGTATCATCAACGAATGTCACGACCGGGCCCTTGAACTGCTCCGGGCCAACCGGGAAAAACTTGTTTCCCTGGCGGAATACCTCTACGCCCGGGAAACTATCAACGGGGCCCAGTTCATGGAAAAGCTGGCCTCCTAAGAGCCTGTTGCAGTTGTGGATTTTTTGCCCGGGACGGCTTTCGGCAATTCTTGACATTATTACGATTCAAAAAAAGCACCAAGATAAGCACCAAGTCGATTTGAGCGGTATACAGCTTGCCGTGCTGAAAGCTATCGGAAACAAAACATTGTCGCGCAAGGAGATTTTTTCAGCAATCGAAATGAACGGCGATTCACGCGCTTTCAAACGCCATATTGATCCACTATTGATTACAGGTTTAATTGAAATGACTGTCCCCGGCAAGCCGAATAGCAGGCTGCAAAAGTACCGGCTGACTGATATGGGGAAAAAACATATCTGAAAACCTTTTTAAGCGCAAAGCGCAACAAACTCCTAGAGAATTGGAGCGCCGGCACGCGAAAGAGCGTTCCACAGCCTGGTTCCCGCCATAGGCGGGAACCAGGTCCCTTAGCGGCGGTTGATCGTCAGATCCCCTGAGGTGGTCCGGGCAAAGATGGTCCGTTCCGGGGAAGGTCCTATGGGACGCAGGACCGTGCTGTTTCCCGATATTTTTAATACCTCCTCTAGCCCTTCTTTCACCCGCACCGTGCCGCTTCTGGTAACCATGTCCAGGTTAAACGGAATAGCCTTGGGGATAGTAACATCGACACGGCCGCTGGACAGCAAAAAATGCAGGTCCCCCTCCAGGTCCCGCAGATCCAGCGTCAAATTCCCGGAACTTATATTAAAGGCCCCCTTCCCGGAAAAATCCCCCAGTTCCAGACCACCGCTTGAAATATCAACCTCTACCCTGCCCCGGACCCGGTCAATGGCCATATTCCCACTGCTCAGTTCAAGAATTCCGTGGCCCTCAAGGGCGCCGATCCGCAGACGGCCGCTGGAGACCTTAACGCGATTCTCCTCCCCGGTGATACTGCCGATCCGCAGGCGGCCGCTGGACACGCTGACAAAGGAATTACCCCCCAGGGCCCCTATGTCCATTTCCCCCGAAGCCACATGGACCGAAACCGATCCCCCGGAAATATTTTTCAGAAACACCGTACCGGAATTGACGTTGACATCAATACTGCGGTAATCAAGGAGGTCCACATCGGCGGACAGGGATCCGCTGGAATTGGAGAGCCGCAGATTCCCCTGGAAGGACCGGGGAAGATAGATTTCCACCTTGACCTTCCAATTCCAGAAAAACAGGGGCCGCCTCCCCCGCTGGATCTGGACAGTCCCCCCGGAGCGGGAAATCCGGGCATAGTAACGCGGATTGTCCCGGTTCATATACTCTTTTAGCACCAGATCGGCGGTTTCGCTTTCCCGCAGAATCACCGTGTGATGTCCATAATTGATACTGAGGTTTTCTATACCCCCCAGTTCTACCGTTTCTGTATGCGCCAAGGGCAGGTCCCCCAGGGCGTAAATCATTCCGCCCAGGATCAAAAACAGCGCCAGGGCCGCGGCACGGATCGCCCCCGCCTGGACCCGCCACCGCCTATCATCTTGTTTTTTCATCATACTTATTTATACCTCCTGCCTTACCCGCTTTTCAAACCGGGAAACGCCTTTCATCATCAGCCCCTGGATTACCAGTTGACCCGCCACGGCGAAAATAAAAACCAACCAGGAAAATTGAAAACCCGCCAGAAAACCCAGGAGGAGGAAAAACCCCAGCGCAAAGGTCCACAGGGCCCCGGACACCACGCCAAAACGGGCGGCGGTAGCCGGATCGCTAAAAAGTTGCCGGTTTACCCTGGCCCCTTCCTCATACTGGGCCCTAACCCAGGGCTTGCGGGTGTCCTTTTCCGTAAGGATAAGGAAAATCAGAAGGGCCAGGCCGGGGATGGCAAAGGGAATCAGGGTAACTACCGCCTCCATAAGCCTCCGGCCGGTGGCAAAGTATGTCAGGGGGGAAAGGATGATCCCAAAACTCAAGACCGCCGCCGCCAGGGCGTACCAGGCGCTTCGTTTTTGGCTAAGGGGGATTCGGGCGGCGGTTTCCTGGGTAAAACCCAGGAAGGTAAAGGCCGCCACGGCGGGGGGAATAAAGGCCAGGAGAACACCTAAAGCGCCGACAGTCCGCTTGTTCGGTTCCCAAAAAGCCTCCAGGGCGGACTGTTCTTCCCCGGTTAGGTAGACTCCCATGGCGATGACCAGGCCCAGGACAAGGAAGACCCCGCTAAATACATACAGAGCCACCCGGCCGGGCTTCAGGTACTTCCGAATCCCCAGGTAAGCATCCTGAAGAACCTCCTGCTTTTTCTTCAGGCTTATTTGGTCGGCCAGGGCGGAAATATCCCCCAGTTCCCCGGTGGCCTTTTCAAAGGCGGCCTCCCCGTCCAGCCCCTTGGCCCTAAGGCTGGCGATCCGGGCTTCCAGATTGGACAGGAGTTCTTCTTTAAAGTCCCGGAGTTCAGGACTTTCTTCGTATTCCAAAAACAGACGATTAACAAAATCCTGCGTTTCCATTATTTCTCCCCCAACAATTTGTTTAAAATCCTCTGCGTAAATTCCCAATCTAACAAATCCTGGGCATAACGTTCCCGGCCCTTAGCGGTGATCGAGTAGTAGCGCCGCCGGGCCCCCTGGGTCTCATCTCCCCAGTAGGAGCGGATACACCCCTCCTGCTCCAGCCGTTTATAACTGGAATAAAGCGTAGTCTCTTTAAGTTCGTACTGTTCGCCGGTACGATTCAAAATCGCATTGTAAATTTCAAAGCCATAAGCATCCCCGCTTTGAAGTATCTTCAACACAATAGTATCTGTATGACCCCGGAGAATATCGGATGACAACCTTGGCTCCATTTTCATCCTCCCCTATCGTATTACAGCATACATTGAATTACTACGACTGTCAAGTGTTTATGAAAGAATTTTGGATAAATTTTAATGCGGCTGCCCCGTGGCC
>JAIRNB010000064.1 GCA_031258265.1 Treponema sp.
AGGATCGAAGAAACATCCCCCCAGTCCACATCCTTCGCCTCCTGCCAGTGGTATTTGCCGGATTGGGGGTCCGTGCCGGTCCTGAACTGGAGTTCCGAAACCGCCGTCGGGTTTATCTGATAGTCAATGCTGAACTGGGGCCCCTCATTTCTGGATAAATCGAATCGCTGGCCCAGGGCCGGGGGGCTAAGGTTTTTAGGATCATCCTGCCGCTGCCCGGCGCTGTCTTCCCCGGTCTCCCAGGGGGACCGGGGAAGACCAATGTCCTTAAAGGGATCAACGGCATCGGCCTCCGGGGTAACGGTTCCGGTCTGCCCCGCCGGCGTGGTATTGATTCCCCCGGCCTTTATGGTCAGGGGAGTGCCCCCCAGGTTTACACCAAGGGAAAAAATAGTAAACCTGTCGGGGATGTAAAACTGCCGGCTGGGGGACCAGGTTTTTTGCGCGTGCTCTACAGAATCCCGGTAGTTAAACAGCACGGTACTGCTGAAATTGGAAAAAGACAGGGTAGTTAAGTACGGGGCAAGCACTTTGGGGGGGCGTACGGAGATTCTTCCGTTAAGCCGCCATTCGTAACTGGAAAGGGTTGTTTCATTGGCAACCTGTTCGTCAAAAGAAGCCCCCTCCTGGATAATGTTAAACCAGTCCATGGCCTCCGCGCGGTTCAGAAAATCCCGGTCCACAAAGGGGTCCGAATAATGGGGAAGCTCCCAGGAGAATTCCCCCGCCTTCCCCGACAGGGAACCGGAAGTTTTAAAGCGGTAGCGCAGGGGTATGTTCGAGGAAAAAAGCTGCGAGGAATTCCATTGGGAAACCCCGTCCAATTCGGGATAGGGGGTAAAACCGCTGAGGCCGCCCATGGTTCTGGGCATGACATCCCGGGTCCGCCCCATGCCGGCGGAAAAATCAAGGTCTTTTAAAATACCCAGGGCCGGGGTTTTCATTTCCAGGCCGAAGTAAAGCCCCAGGTTGGCGTAGAAATCAAAGAGCAGTTTAAGGCTTGTCTCGCTGGGATTTGTCACCCTCTTGCCGGTACTCCGTAGAAAGATTCCCTGTCGTTCCTTTTCCATTTCCGCCCCGCTTCCCAGGATCTTGGTAAGGGAACTCTCTTTCAGATCCTCCGGCTTTGGCCTGCCCATAAGGTAGGTCGTGGTCTGGATAAAGTTTCCCTCCCGGGAACGGTAGCCCAGGACCGGATGGAAGATCACCTCATCGGCGGGATAGTAAAAAAACGGAAGGTAAAGGACAGGTATTTCACCCACCTTAAGAACCGCGTTCCTCAGGGCGAAATCCGCGCCGGGAAGGAGCCACAGTTTTGTGGCATTCAATGACCAGTACGAATTAGGGGTGGTGGCGTTGGTGATCTTGGCGTTTTTCAGGATCGTCACCTCTTCCTCACTGCGGGAGATGACGGTTCCCGCGAAACGGTAAGTCGTTTCCTCCCCCGCCAAGGCCCGTTCGGAAATTCCCCCGGTAAGAATCGTGGTCCAGGAATCCAGGTTTACCGTTATGGAATCCCCCCGGAAGGTTTCGATGGTGTCCCCCTCCTCCTTCACATAACTTACATTTCCCCGGGCGGTTACCTGATTCCTCGTGCGGTTGTAGAGAATCTCCTGGGCGCTTATCTTATGGGAAGCCTCCTCCTCTTTCAGGCTTATTACCACGTCCCCCCGAAGCCGGGCGTATTCCTCGTCCACTATATCCAGGGTAAAATATTCGGTACTCCGGGCGGCCTCTATGATGATACGCTGGCCGCTGGAGGAATCCTGTCCCCCCGCGGGGGCCTCCAGCTTGTAGTGTCCCCGCAGCCGCCTGGCCAGTTCTTCCCGCCCCCCGCCTTCGCTCAGGCCCAGGGCCCGGCACCACGCGGCAAGCTCCCCCAGGGTGGAACTGCGGATGTCCATTTCGACGATCTTTGCCTCGGTAAGGCCGGAGGATTCTTCCTCCAATTCCCCAATTTCCGGCTCCGGGCTTTCGGTTTCCCCTTCCTGGATTTTATCTTCCTGAATTTCCTGGGCGGACAGGGGCAGAGAAAAACTTACCGTAACGGACAGGAGAAAGGCCAAGAGGCGTCTAAGGTAGGGGGGGGACAAATTATGTGTCCTCACATTATGCCCTGCTCCTCTCAAGCATTTTTCGTATATAGAATCCGGTGTAGGAAGTCCGGTGGGACGCGAGTTTTTCCGGCGTCCCGGCGGCGATGATCTCCCCGCCCTTATCTCCCCCTTCCGGTCCCAGATCAATGATATGATCCGCCTGGAGCAGCACATCCAGGTTGTGCTCGATCATCAGCACCGTGTTCCCCTGGTCCACCAGCCGCTGGATCACGGACATAAGCTGCTTGACATCGGCAAAGTGGAGTCCCGTGGTAGGTTCGTCCAGGATGTAGAGGGTCCTCCCCGTGGAACGGCGGGAGAGTTCCAGGGCCAGTTTTACCCGCTGGGCCTCCCCGCCGGAAAGGGTCAGCGCCGATTGTCCCAGCTTTACATAACCCAGGCCCACGGAAAGCAGGGTGTCCATCTTATGGGCAATTTTAGGGATGGGGGCAAAGAATTCCGCCGCCTCTTCGATAGTCATATCCAAAACATCGGCGATATTTTTTCCCCGGTAATGAATCTCCAAAGTCTCCCGGTTAAAACGTTTGCCATGACACACATCACAGGTGATATACACATCGGGGAGAAAATTCATCTCGATCATGATGGTCCCGTCCCCCTGGCAGTTTTCGCATCTTCCCCCCCGGACATTGAAGGAGAAACGTCCCGGTTTGTAGCCCCGCATCCTGGCTTCCGGCAGGCCGGCAAAGAGATTGCGGATTTCCCCGAAAACCTCCACATAGGTGGCGGGATTGGACCGGGGGGTTCTGCCGATAGGGCTTTGATCGATGTCGATCACCTTGTCGATATGTTCCGCTCCCCCCAGTTTCCGAAAGACCCCCTCCTGGCGGCTGGAGCCGTAAATCCGGTTACAGAGGGCGGGGTAAAGCACGTCGTTGAGGAGGGTGGACTTCCCCGATCCGGAAACCCCGGTGATGCAGGTAAAAATTCCCAGGGGAATTTCCACATCTATATTTTTAAGGTTGTGTTCCCCCGCCCCCTCAATGCGGAGGAAGTTACCGTTTCCCTCCCTCCTCCTGGGGGGAATCTCCATGACCAGTTTCCCCGCCAGGTACTGGCCGGTAAGGCTTTCCTTTATCCGCATCACCTCGGCGGGGCTGCCCTGGGCCACCACCATGCCGCCGTGGACTCCCGCGCCGGGCCCCAGATCCACGATGTGGTCCGCCGTCCGCAGGGTCTGTTCATCGTGTTCCACCACGATCAGGGTATTCCCCAGGTCCCGCAGGTACAGCAGGGTGTCGATAAGCCGCTGGTTATCCCGCTGGTGCAAGCCGATAGAAGGCTCGTCCAGGATGTAAAGCACCCCCACCAGGCTGGAACCGATCTGGGTAGCCAGGCGAATCCGCTGGGCTTCCCCGCCGGAAAGGCTGGCGGATTTCCTTTCCAGGGTCAGGTAATCCAGCCCCACGTTTTTCATAAAACCCAGCCGGGCATTGATCTCCTTGAGAATCTGGGCGGAGATCTCCTCCTCGTTCCTGGTAAACTTTAAATTTTTAAAGAAGGCCAGGCTTTCGTTTACAGAAAGGCTGGAAAGCTGGTGGATGTTCAGGGCCTCCGGCCCCCGGCCCAGGGTAACGCCCAGGGACTCCGGCCTCAGCCGCCGGCCGCCGCAGGCTTCGCAGGGTTTCTGGCTCATGAATTTTTCAAGCCATTCCTTTATCCCCGGAGACTGGGTTTCCAGGTAACGGCGCTT
>JAIRNB010000081.1 GCA_031258265.1 Treponema sp.
GGGCGTTTCTAACAGCCCTTTTTTTATTATTGGGAGGTACAGAATGGCAACCGATATGTCCGATGCGATCCGCCAGATTAGCCAGGATCGGGGAATATCAGAGGAACTGATCCTCAAAACCATAGAAAATACCCTCATAGCCGCTTATAAACGCCGTTTTGGCAATGCCGATAACGCCATAGTCCGTTTCAGCGATGACAACCGGGAGGTGTCGATTTACGCCCAGCGGCAGATTGTGGACGGGGTATACGATCCTGTTTCGGAAATTGACATTGAAGATGCCCGGAAGCTGAACCCCGACGCGGAGGTGGGGGACGAAATCCTTATCGAGGTGGACCCCAAAGATTTTGACCGGGGGGCGGTGCAGAGCGCCAAACAGATGGCCCACCAGTCGATCCGGGAGATACAAAAGGATACCCTCTACTCCGAATTCAAGGAAAAAGTGGGGGATATTATCATTGGCTACTACCAGCGGGAGCGGAACGGCACGATCTTTGTGGATCTTGGCAAGATTGAGGGTATGCTGCCTTCGAGTTTCCAGTCGCCCAGGGAAACCTACCATGTCAATGACCGGATCAAGGCCCTGATCACCGAAGTCAAGAAGACCGCCTCCGGCTTCCAGGTGATCCTCTCCCGGACACATACGGATTTTGTGCGGGCCATTTTTGAGCTTGAAGTCCCGGAAGTCTATGATAAGACGGTGGAAATCCATAAAATTGTCAGGAAACCGGGCTACCGGACCAAGCTGGCGGTCTATTCCAACCGGGAGGATGTGGACCCCGTGGGGGCCTGCGTAGGGCTAAAGGGGGTGCGGATACAGGCGGTTATCCGGGAACTGGAGGGGGAAAAGATCGATATTCTTAAATACGATCCGGACCCCCGGCGTTTTATTAAAAACGCCCTGTCCCCCGCCGAGGTCCGGGACGTGATTATCCTGGACGAGGGGAAACACCAGGCCCTGGCGGTGGTAAACGATTCCCAGCTTTCCCTGGCCATTGGTAAACAGGGGCTTAACGTCCAGCTTGCCAACCGGCTGGTAGACTGGAACATCGACGTTAAGACCGACGCCCAGTTTGCGGAAATGGACATGGCCGCCGAATCCCGGCGGGCGGTTTCCGAATTGTTTGGCGACGCGGAGGAGTACAGCGAGGAATTCTCCCGGATCTCCGAGCTTCCCGGGGTGGACAAGGATGTGGTGGCGGCCCTGAAAGAGGGGAATGTGGAATTCATCGAGGATTTCCTTTCCCTGGGGCCGGAGCAGCTTGAGGAATTCAAGGGGATCGGTCCGGATAAATTAGAGGACCTTCGTAAAATTATCGAAGAAAATGTGGAGATCATCGAGGAGGAGGAAGAACCCGTGGAAGCGGGGGAAGCCGAGGCCGGTGAAGGGGAAGAGGAGCTTGAAGAATTCGAATGTCCGGAATGTGGCGCCAAGATCACCATGGATATGACCGTCTGTCCGAACTGCGGCATCGGTTTGAGTTTTGAATACGAGGAAGATGCGGAGTAGTTAGTGCGGCCCTTGTCAAAGACGGGGTTGTGTGGGAATCATCATTGAAAGGTGGATTATGGCTGAGGAAATAGGAAACACTCAAAAACCTAAGGCGGAACTTATTAAACGTACCCAGAACGAGGGGGATTCCCGGAATGTCCTCCGGGACGCTGAACGCAGGGTTTCCCAGGGGGAAGCGCCTCCGCGGAAGGTTATCGTTGTAAAAAAGAAAGTTCCTCAAAGCCCCGCGCCTGGTAAAAAAATTCAGCCAAAGGTGGTAATTGCCACCCGCCCCCTCGCCGGGGCTGAAGACCGGAATCTAAAGCCTGCCGTGGAAGCTTCCGCGGCGGCCGGCCTTTCCGCCGCTAAAACCGCCCCCGTCCCCGAAGAACATCCCGGCCAGATAAATCCGGCCGTTTCAGTCCCCGGCAGGACCGAAACCCCTGTTAAAGCGGAACTCAGACATGGGGAACCCAGGGCGCCAAGGGAACGGAACGAGGGAACCTTTACCATAACCCAGCGGCCTGCCGGGGCCGCCGGCAGGGTGGGGGGTAAGCCTGTGGGCCGTCCGCCGAACCGCGATGGCCAGCCGCCTTTTGCGAACCGTCCTGCGGGGGTTGCCGGCAGGGTAGGGGGCCGCCCCACGGGGCCCTATCCCGGTGGCGCTCAGGGCCGGCCCCCCTTTGGCTCCGGCCCCCGGCCGGGGGGTCCGGGCCGTTTCGGGCCGCCGTCTTCAGGGGCGGGCGGCCGGCCCGGCGGGTTTAACCGGCCGGGTTTCGGCGGTCCCCGTCCGGGAGCTCCGGGCAGGCCAGGAACTTCCGGCAGACCGGGGGCTCCCGGACGGCCGGGGGCTCCCTCCTCCGGCGCCGTGCCGGAGGGCAAGACCGCCGTTAAGCGGACCTTTAAGGCAAAGAAGCCGGTCTATAACCGGAAAGAGAAAGAACAAGAAATGGAGGAGAAACTCCTCCAGACAAAAAAGAAGATCACCCATATCGCCAACCCGGTACCCAAATCCGTGGAAATCATGGAGGTGGTGTCGGTCTCCGAACTGGCCCGTAAGATGAACCTTAAAGCATCGGATCTGATCCACAAGCTTATGAGCATGGGGATGATGGTAACGATTAACCAGCAGATCGATGCGGACACCGCCACCATCCTGGCCGGGGAGTACGGCGCCGATGTGAAGATCATCAGCCTCTACGATGAAACCCAGATCGAGACGGTCTCTGACGAGGGGGCCGATCTCCAGACCCGGCCGCCGGTGGTCACTGTCATGGGCCATGTCGATCACGGCAAGACCAAACTTTTGGACGCTATCCGCAGTACCGATGTGGTATCCGGGGAATTTGGGGGGATCACCCAGCATATTGGGGCCTATACGGTTTCCACCCCCGGCGGCAGCATAACCTTCCTGGATACCCCCGGCCACGAGGCCTTTACCCGTATGCGGGCGCGGGGCGCCCAGGTAACGGATATTGTTGTTCTGGTGGTGGCCGCGGACGATGGGGTGATGCCCCAGACGGTGGAAGCCATTAACCACGCCAAAGAGGCGAAGGTTCCCATCATCGTGGCGGTGAATAAGATCGACAAACCCGAGGCCAACCCCGACCGGGTAAAAAGCCAGTTGTCCGACCTTGGCCTTATGCCGGAAGACTGGGGCGGGCAGACCATATTTGTGGAACTTTCGGCCCTGCAGAAAAAAGGGATTGACAGGCTTATCGAAGCCATCCTTGTCCAGTCGGAGATGCTGGACCTGAAGGCCAATTACCACCGCGCCGCGGAGGGGAAGGTGCTGGAATCCCGGATCGATCATGGCCGGGGTATCGTAGCCACCGTGCTGGTGGAGAAGGGGACCCTTTCCGTGGGGGATTCCTTTGTGGCGGGGATATGGCCCGGCAAGGTGCGGGCCATATTCAACGACCGGGGGGAAAAGCTGGAACTGGCCGCCCCCTCCATGCCGGTGGAAGTCCTCGGTTTTGAAGGTATCCCCAACGCGGGGGACCCCCTCCAGGTGGTGGAGGATGAAAAGGTTGCCCGGGGTTTCTCCAGCAAGCGGCAGGAACTCAAGCGTTTTGAAGACGCCAAAAATGTCAGGAAGATTACCCTGGACAACCTGCGGGAGACCATCAACGACGGGACCATCCAGGAACTTAAGGTGATCATCAAGGCCGATGTCCAGGGTTCCGCCGAGGCCCTGCGTTCCAGCCTGGAAAAGCTTTCCACCGGGGAAGTGCGGCTCCACGTTATCCAGGCCCTCCCCGGCGCGATAAACGAAGGGGATGTGGACTTGGCGGTGGCCAGCAACGCTATTATCATTGGCTTTAACGTGCGGCCTGTTCCCAAGGCCAAGCTCCTGGCGGATCAGGAAAAGGTGGATATCCGCCGCTACAATATCATCTACAAGGCGGTGGAGGAGATTCAGCAGGCCATGGAGGGCATGCTTAAACCCGATACCCGGGAAGATGTGATTGCCACCGTGGAAGTGCGGAATACTTTTAATGTTCCCCGGGTGGGAACTATCGCCGGCTGTTATGTCTTAACCGGTACGGTTAAGCGTTCCGGCCTGGTGAATGTTATTCGGGATGATACGGTGATCCACCGGGGCAAGATAAGCAGCCTGAAGCGTTTCAAAGACGACGCCCGGGAGGTAAACGCCGGTTACGAGTGCGGTATCGGTATCGAAGACTACAACGATATAAAAGTGGGGGATCAACTGGAAATTTTGGAAGTTGTGGAAGTGGCAAGGAAACTCTAGTATTCAGACAGGATCGAACTTGGGAATTTGGGCGCATCCCCGCTTCGCGGGGACCGGGCTTTCCGGGGCTCCGCGGAGGCAACTACCGTTGCCCTGCTCCGGCCTCCTCGTCCCGCCGCAGGCGGGACTGCGGTCCTGAGCGCCCCCTCCAATCCCTTGCGCTTTGCTGTGTGATACGGTTTTCCGCCACGGTGCAAAGCCGCATTTTCATTACTGTCGAGACACGAGGGGCTTGTTACGCTTCGCGTCTTTTAAAAAACCGGTTTTTTGCCCAGGCGTCAAAGACGCCCGGTGCTTGCCGTGTCCGTCATGGGGAAAATCAACAATTTTTAAGCGGTTGTTGTTCAAAAACTGAAGTTTTTGAACAACCCTAATGTCCCGCAGCTTTCTGGCGGCCAGTTGAAAATCTATGGGAGCATACAGAACTGAACGGGTTGGGCATCTGGTACAGGAAAAGATCAGCGCCCTTATTCTGGAAGGCAGAATCAAAGACCCCCGGGTCCATCCTTTTCTCTCCGTTACCAGGGTGCGGGTTTCCCGGGATCTGGCCTTTGCCGATGTCTATGTGTCGAATATCCGGGAAAACGGTAATACCGGCAAGGCGGTGGAGGGTCTGCAAAGCGCCGCCGGTTTTATCCAGGCGGAGCTTGCCTCCTTCATGAAGATCCGAAAGATACCCCGTCTTCGCTTTCACCCGGATTCCGGTATCCGGGAGGGTTTTGATATTGTAAAAAAGATCGAAGAGCTGACCGGGGACAAAGATGCCGGATCATGAGGGTGAATCCTCAGGCTTTCTGCTTTTGGACAAAGCCCCCGGCCAAACCTCTTTTGAAGCCCTGGGGCCGGTTAAAAGGGCCCTGGCTACGGGGAAGGTAGGCCACACCGGTACGCTGGACAAGTTTGCCTCCGGCCTCCTCGTTGTCCTGGCGGGCCGGGCCCTTCGTCTAAGCCCCTGGGTTTCCCATTGTGACAAGGGCTATGTGGGGACGGTCCTTTTCGGAGAAGAAACCGATACCCTGGACCCGGAGGGCAGTACCGTGGCCCGGGCCCCTGTCCCTCCTCTGGAACTCCTGGAGGAGGTTCTGCCGCGGTTCCGGGGGGAAATCCTCCAGGCTCCTCCGCTTTATTCTGCGATTCATCTGGACGGCCGGCGGGCTTCGGAGCGGGCCCGGTCCGGCGAAAACCCCGCAATGAAAAAGCGTCCGGTAACGATCTATGAACTTAGCCTTTTATCCTGGACGCCGCCCCTAGCCCAAATTCGGGTCCGCTGTTCCGGCGGCGTCTATATCCGTTCCCTGGCCCGGGATATAGCCCTGGCCTGCGGTTCCCGGGCCTATCTGCGGGAACTGCGGCGGGTGACGGTGGCGGGTTTTTCAGTAGAAGACGCCCTGCCCCCGGAGGATCTTATGCCGGGGGCCCGGGTTTTACTGCCCTTGGACCGGGCCTTTTTTAAGGCCCTGGGGATGCCCTGTTTTGAAGGGGATTTGTCCCTGCTTTCCCCTCTGATCCATGGCCGTCCCCTTGGTCCCCTGCTGGCGGGTTTGGAACTTAAAGATTCGCCTGACACGAAGGAAACTCCGGCGGCGGTTTTTGCGGGGGAACAGTTTGCCGCCGTGGTGAAACGGTCCGGCGACGGGGACTGGAGTTACGGCTATGTCTTTGCGGGTCATTGACTGGGAAACCTTTAGCGATCCCTCCCGGAGTTCCGGGCAGCCGGCCTGGGAGGATAAGCCCCTGGCCCTAAGTATAGGGGTCTTTGACGGGGTACACCGGGGGCATCAGAGGCTTATCACAAAGATTCTGAAATACGCGGGAGAGTACGGGGGCCTGGGGGGGGTGATCACCTTCCGTCAGAATCCCCGCCGTGTTCTTCATCCTAAAAGTTATCCGGGGGATATTTACGGCCTCCCCCGGAAACTCAGGATTCTGGAAGAACTGGGGGTTGGATTCGCCGTACTCATTGACTTTTCCGGGGATTTTAGTAGAATAACAGGCGAAGAATTCACCGTTCTTTTAAGAAAAAGACGGATCAGTTACCTTGCGGTGGGCGCTAATTTTCGCTGCGGGTATCATCTGGATACCAGCGCCCGGCAAATACGGGAAATGATGTCGGAAGGGGGAACCCGGACAGAGCTGGTGTCCCAGCTTCGTATGGGCGGGGCCCCCGTCAGTTCAAGCCGGATACGGCAGGCCGTCCTTAATGGGGATATTGCCGGCGCTTCGGAACTATTGGGCCGGCCTTACAGTCTGGATTTGTCCGGCCTTTGCCCCAGGCTGGAGGGGAATGTTTTTTCCTGGGAGGCTGAAGGGCGGGTACTGCCGCCCGCCGGGCTTTATAGCGTGTTTATCCGTTCCGGGGCGGGCGTATTTCCGGCGGAGATTTCCCTTGATTCCGGCCGGCTTGTCCTTGGATGGAATTTGGGGGCCGGCGGTTTTGCGGAGTCCGAAGTTCCGCCCGGTACGGGAGATTTTTTGAACGGCGGTTTGTTGTCTATTGAATTCAGGCCCTGAACAGGGGCGCTTAACAGGTTCCCAATAGGAGTTAGATATATATGGCATTAAGCAAGGAAGAATCGGCATCCATCATTTCCAAATTTGGAAAATCGGAGAAGGATACCGGCGCGTCGGAAGTCCAGATTGCCCTGCTCACCGGGCGGATCAATCAGCTTACCGATCACTGCAAACAGTTCAAGAAGGACAAATCCAGTCAACGGGGTTTGCTTATTCTGGTCGGAAAACGCCGGAGGCTTTTGAAGTACATCCAGCGTACCAATCTTGAAAAATACCGTTCACTTATCAAGGACCTCGGGCTGCGGAAGTAATGACACAACAGGTAACATTGCAAATCGGCGGAAAGGATCTGATCCTGGAAACCGGCAGGATTGCGAAGCAGGCCAATGGCGCCGTCTTCGTTAGGTATGCGGGTTCAGCGGTTATTGCGACCGTCTGTTCTTCAAGGGAAGCCGTGGAGGGCTTGGATTATGTGCCCTTGACGGTGGACTACAACGAAAAATATTACGCCGCGGGGAAGATTCCCGGCGGTTTTATCAAACGGGAAAGCCGCCCCAAAGATAAAGAAATTCTTGTATCCCGGCTTATTGACCGGCCTATGCGGCCCCTCTTTGAAAAGAGTTTTGGCCGGGAGATTCAGGTGGTTCCCACCACCCTTTCCGCGGATCAAATAAATCCGCCGGATATTCTGGCAATTATCGCCAGTTCCGCGGCGGTGCATATCTCCGATATTCCCTTTAAGGGCCCCATCGCCGGGGTAAGGATCTGCCAGGTGGACGGCCAGTTGGTGGTAAATCCCAGCTACCAGGAAATCGAAAAATCAACCCTGGAAATTATGGTGGCCGGTACGAAAGACGGAATCACCATGGTAGAGGGGGGGGCCAAAGAGGTAAGCGAAGACCTCATGGTGGAGGCTTTGGAAAAGGCCCATCAGGTGATTATCGAATTTTGCGGCCTCCAGGAAAAACTCCGGGAACTGGCGGGAAAACCCAAGCTGCCCCTTGTTGAACAGAGCTGCCGCCTGGAGAACGCCGACGCCATCCGTGCCGCCGCCTATCCGCGGCTGGAGGAGGCCTGTTTCCTCAAGGGAAAACAGGAACGCCGGGAGGCTGCCGGCAGGATAAAGGCCGATACCGCCGGTCAATATTCCTCCCAGCTTGAAGACGAGACTCAGAAAAAGCTCTTTGACGCCCTCTTTGAGGAAATGGAATACCAGATTCTCCGTTCTTCGATTCTGAACAAGGGCCGCCGGGTGGACGGCCGCGGGACCGAGGACATACGGGATATTAGCTGCGAGGTGGGGATTCTCCCCAGGACCCACGGTTCGGCCCTGTTTACCCGGGGCGAGACCCAGGCCCTGGTGGTAACTACCCTGGGAACGGTCTTTGACGAGCAGATTTTTGACGACATTGAAGGGGATAAACGGGAGAATTTTATTCTCCATTACAATTTCCCCCCCTATTCGGTGGGAGAAGTGGGACGCATGGGGACGGGCCGCCGGGAGATCGGTCACGGTAATCTGGCCCGCCGTTCCCTGGAAGCCATGGTCCCCAGCAAGGAAGAGTTTCCCTATACCGTCCGGGTGGTTTCGGAAATTATGGAATCCAACGGTTCCTCCTCCATGGCTACGGTCTGCGGGGGCACCCTTTCCATGCTCCAGGCCGGGGTACCCATGAAGAAACCGGTGGCGGGGATTGCCATGGGGCTTATCACCGAGAGCAACGAACCGGGCAGTCCCTACGCGGTACTCTCCGATATTCTGGGGGAGGAAGATCACCTGGGGGATATGGACTTTAAGGTGGCCGGTACTGAGGACGGGATCACCGGTTTCCAGATGGATATTAAGATCGCCGGGGTAAGTCCGGAGATCATGCGGAAAGCCCTGGATCAGGCCAAGCGGGGAAGGCTCCATATCCTTTCGATTATGAACAAGACTATCAACAAGCCCGCGGCCGCTATCAGCGAATTCGCCCCTAAAATCGTTACCATGAGGATCGACGTGGACAAGATCGGCGCCCTCATCGGCCCCGGTGGAAAGAACATCAAGGCCCTCTGCGAACAGTACAGCGTTACCATCAATACGGAAAATGACGGAACCGTGACTATCTATGGGAAGAACGCCAAGGATGCCGAAGAAGCGAAGATGGCGGTCCAGGGAATCGTTTCCGATCCGGAAACGGGCCGTGTTTACAACGGGGTGGTCAAACGGATCATGGATTTCGGCGCCTTTGTGGAGATTCTCCCCGGCAAGGAAGGGCTGGTACATATCAGCAAGCTTTCCCGCCAGCGGATCGCCCAGGTAACCGATGTGGTAAAGGAGGGGCAGGAAATTCCCGTTAAGCTCCTGGAAATCGACAAAATGGGCCGGCTTAACCTTTCCTACATCGACGCCATAGACCCCGGCGGGGCTTCCCCTTCCTCCGACGGAAGAGATTCGCCGGGCGGCCGTGAAGGCAGGGGGGGCCGCCGTTTCTAGGCGGCCGGCCGGTGGTAAAGGTACTAACGCAAGACCCGGCGATTCCCCTGCCCCGGTATGAAAGCGGGGGGGCGGTGGGGATGGATTTACGGGCATCTTTGGGGGAGGATGTTGTTATTCTCCCCCTGGGGCGGGCGCTTATTTCCACCGGAATCAGGCTGGAAATTCCTGAAGGCTGCGAAGCGCAGGTCCGGCCCCGGTCCGGTTTGGCTGTTTCCCGGGGGGTTACGGTACTCAATTCCCCGGGGACTATTGATTCTGATTACCGGGGGGAGATCAAGGTTGTTCTTATCAACCTGGGCTCCGAATCCTTTACGGTCAAGAATGGGGACCGGATCGCCCAACTAGTTTTTTCCCCGGTTATTCGCGCGGTCCTTGAACCTGTGCCGGCCTTGAGTGAAACTTCACGGGGTTCCGGCGGTTTTGGTTCCACCGGGCGTTAATCGAATTCTTCCGAAGGTTCACCGGAGGTATGCGTGGATAATTCCCGTTCCATTTCCTGGACCTTGTTCCGCTACATCGTTACCGAAGCCCTGTTTTCGTTTCTTGTTTCTTTCCTCTTTTTTTTCATCATCTTTTTTGTGAACCAGCTTCTCCTTCTGGCCCAGGAAATTCTTACCAAGCGGGTGCCTGTCAGGGAAGTTGCCCTGCTGGTTTTTTTCGCCCTTCCCTCGGTGGTTGCCCTTTCGGCCCCCTTCGCGTCCATGGTGGGCCTCCTTATGACCGTGGGCCGTATGACCAGTGATAATGAAATCCTTGTCATGCTAAGTTCCGGGCTTTCCTACCGGATCATTTTTCTGCCCGCCATGGCTGTGGGTGTGCTTATTTCCCTGTTTTCTTTTCTGGCAAACGATGTACTTCTTCCCATGGGGACCATACAGTTCAACAGGCTTTACCGCCGCATTTTGGTCTCCACTCCGGCCCTGGAACTGGAGGCCAATTCGGTTAAACGTTTTAAGGACACGATCATCGTTACTGGGGAGGTGTCGGGTAATTCCATTGAAAATGTGCTGATCCTGGACCGTACCGGCGGCGGCGAGCGGCGGATAATTCTGGCAAAAAACGCCGAACTCCGGGACCGGGGAAGGGAGGGACTCAGTCTGGATTTGGACACCGCCTTTATTCAATCTTCCAAGGAGACCGCCCGCCTCGATTACGATTACGCCGCCACTTCGTTTCTCCGTTATTGGGTCCCCCAGGAGGATCTTATTCAGGCGGTTTCTTCGATTACCCCCCGGGAAATGAGTTCCGCCGATGTGCTAAAGGAGATACAAAAGAAAAGGATCAGTCTTAATACCCTCCTGGAAGAACGGCTGAACAGGATCAGTTCCCATGCCATGAAATATGAACAGAGCCTTCGCCAGGGGCCCGATCATGAAAGCTGGAACCGCCGCGCTTCCCAAACCGCGGAGCTGCAGCGGGAGATTCTTACCTACCGGTCCATGCGGAGGGACCGTTCCCTGTTTTATTATCTATTGGAATACTACAAGAAATTTTCTATTCCCCTGGGGGCCTTTTCCTTTGTGTTTCTTTCGGTGGCCCTGGGGCTGCTGGCTAAAAAAAGCGGCCAGACCGTGGGCTTTATCATCGGCCTTATCATCGCTGTTTTATATTGGGCCCTGCTCCTGGGCGGACAAACCATGGGGATTAGGATGGGTTTTTCCCCCTTCTGGTCCATGTGGACTCCCAATATTCTGGCCATGGTGGTGGGACTCATCCTCTGCGCCATTAGGATTCGCAAATGATTTTAGACCGTTATCTGGTTAAGCAGTTTTCCCCTATTTTTGTTGTCGCTTCGGCCATGTTTATCCTCCTCCTGGCCCTTATCGATCTCTTTGCCAATATTTTCCGTTACCTTAATTACCAGGTGCCGGTACGGGAGATTCTCAGGATTAGTCTTTTTTACCTGCCCAAGTGCTTTTCCTATGCCCTTCCCATTTCCCTTCTTTTTGCCAGCGCCTATACCCTGGGGGACCTTTACGCCAGAAACGAGTTGACCTCCGTTTTTTCTTCCGGTATTCCCTTTTGGCGTTTCAGTCTGCCCCTGGTGATTATCGGGATTCTTTCTTCGGTTTTTGCCTTTTGCTTTGAAGATATTGTTGTTATTCCGGCTTTACGGATTAAAAATTCCCTTTCCCGCCAGTATTTGCGCCAGGAACGGAAGGAAAGTAATTCCGATGTGGTGATCAAAACCAGGAGGGGGAATCTGATCTATTCGGTGGATTATTTTGATTCTAACGCCCTGGTACTTAACGGCCTGAGTATCGTGGAGCAGAATGATGACGGCGGCTTTATTTCCCATATCCGTTCCCCCAAGGCCGTCTGGACCGGTGAATACTGGCTCCTTTCCGATGCCCTGATATACCGCTGGGAAGGAGATTTGCTGCGGGTCCGGCCCCTGGAGGAGACCAGCATCTACCGGGAACATCCCGACACCTTCCGCCGTAACGCTGTGGAGGTGGAGGACCTTGGTTTTTGGGACGCCCGGCTTTTGGTGGAGGACCTTAAAACCGCCGGGCTTCCCTTTATCCGGGCCCTGTCGGATTACTACCACCGTTTTTCTTTCTCTACTGTAAGTTTGGTAGTAATGGTACTTTCTATTTCCATGGGGGGGCGTTTCAGAAAAAATATTCTCCTTATGAGCCTTCTGGCAAGCCTTTCCGTGGCGGTGGTGTTTTACGTCATGGAGATGATCACCATGATGATGGCCCGGCTGGGCTATATTCCCCCCCTGGCGGGGGCGTGGTTTCCGGTGGGAACCTTTATTGCCATAGGGCTTTTGCTGCTGGGTAGTGTAAAAACATGATTGGGGCCCTTCCGGGCAAACAGGTTGTTTTGGAAGACTTGTAAGCCAAGCAAAGCTTAGCAGCCAAGCTTCGTTTGGCAGCCAGGCGAAACTTGACAAACCAATCGGGTTTTGTAAAAAGCGCGTTAGAATAAATAAGGATAGAAAATGAATGAACAAGAAAAATTATTATCTTGCCATTGACATGGGCGCCTCCGGGGGAAGACACATCCTGGGGCATGTGGAGGATGAAAAGCTCATCCTGGAGGAGATTCACCGTTTTTCCAATGCCCCCCGGCGGAAGGGGGATTCCCTAACCTGGGATACGGAGGGACTCTTCCGTGAAATTGCGGCGGGAATTAAACGCTGCGGCGTCCTGGGAAAATCTCCCAATTACATCGGCATAGATACCTGGGGGGTCGATTATGTCCTTGCCGGAAAAAACGGGAAAATTCTGGAACCGGCTTATTCCTACCGGGACTCCCGGACCGCCGCCTATCTCGATACCCCCCTTCCCTTTGAGGAACTCTACGCCGTTACCGGCACTGCCCGGCAGCCCTTTAATACCCTGTATCAGCTTTTAGCCGACAAGGCGGCGGGAAGGCTGGATGACGCCGCAGCCCTGTTTTTTTTGCCTGAATATTTTTCCCGGCGCCTGACCGGAGACCCCGGGGGAGAAAGAAGCAGCGAATATACGGTGGCCTCCACGTCCGGGCTTATGGACGCGGAAAAACGGTCCTGGGCCTTCCCCATTATTGAACGGCTGGGCCTTCCCCCGGCCCTGTTTGCTCCCCCCCGGGAACCGCCTTACCCGGCGGGGCCCCTGGAGAAAAAACTGGCGGAGGAGACGGGCTGCGGCGCGGAGGTTCTCATGGTGGCAAGCCACGATACCGCCTCCGCGGTTTCCGTCACCGGCGAAGACGACCTGTATATAAGTTCCGGCACCTGGAGTCTTTTAGGTATCCAGTCATCCCCTATTTTAACGGAGGCCGCCCGGAGCGCGGGTTACACTAACGAGGGGGCCCTTAATGGCAGGGTTCGTTTTTTAAAAAATATCATGGGCCTTTGGGTGCTTCAGCAGACCCGGCATGAATTGGGCGATGCCTACAGTTTCGCGGAATTAGAATCCATGGCCAGGGAGGCGGAGGGAAAAAACGCGAATATTCAGCCCATTGATATTAACCTTCCCCGTTTTTTGAATCCCCCTTCCATGATAAATGAAATTAAAGACGAGTACCGCGGCGGTTCCTGGATTCCCGGAGATCCCGGTGAACTGGCCTATTGTATTTATCTGAGTCTTGCCTCAAGCTATAAAAGGGCCGTAGATGATCTGGAAGCCATTACCGGGAAAAAATACCCGGTTATCTCGATCATCGGCGGAGGCAGTAAAGACGCCTTTCTTAACAGCCTTAGCGCCAGGTATACCGGCAGGGAGATTCACGCCGGGCCTTCCGAGGCGACGGCCATTGGAAACATCCTCCTGCAGATGCGCTATGCGGGGGAGGGGCGGCCCCGGAGGGGTTTTACCGAAACGGTAATAAAACTATGACGGGCCGGCATATTGGACTTGTTCAAAAACTTCAGTTTTTGAACAAGTCTATTTTAGATGGGAGGAAGTAAATGGGCGGAATACTCAAGGCCCCTTTCATGAAAGAACTTATCAGGACCTGCGGTACGATGTTTCGCCTGGGCTGGAACGAGCGGAACGGGGGTAACATCAGCGTTATCGTAGACGGGAAAGAGGCGGCGAAGTATCTGGATACGGCGGTATCCCTGCGGAGTTTTGATCTGGATATTGACGCGGCGGAACTGGAACACAGGATCTTTGCCGTCACCAGGACGGGGAGTTATTTTAGAAATGTAAAGACCGATCCGGAGTACAACCTAGGGCTTATCAGGATTGACCGGGGCGGTAAAAGCGCGTCCCTGCTCTGGGGGTTTTCCGGCGGCGGGGCCCCCACATCGGAGCTGTCCAGCCACCTCCGCAGTCATATTGTGCGGCTCCGGCAGGATAAAAACCACCGTGTTGTAACGCACTGCCATGCCACCAATACCCTGGCCATGACCTTTGTTCATCGTCTGGATGACAGGGACTTTACCCGGACTCTCTGGAAGATGATGACCGAATGTATCATTGTGTTTCCCGAAGGGGTGGGGGTGCTGCCCTGGATGATCTGCGGCAACGATGAAATAGGCCGGGTTACGGCGGAAAAAATGGAGAAATACCGGGTCTGTATTTGGGCCCAGCATGGTATCTTTGCCGCGGGCGGCAGCCTTGACGAGGCCCTGGGTCTTATCGAAGCGGTGGAGAAGGCGGCCCACATTTATCTCAAGGTGATGAACAGCAGGATTCTCCAGTCAATTACCGATGTTGAACTTGGGAAACTGGCGGAAGCCTTTGGTCTTAATTACCGGAGGGATTTTTTGGATCTGTGATCGCCCGTTGGGCCGCGCGTCCTGCCCCGGCTAAAACGGAGGCGTGTTAGTTTAACACGGGGAATTTGCCGGCCTTATGCGCGGGGTCTCGAATAAAAAGTGTTTTTACGTTATATTAACTGATGAGTTTTTTTGCTATCCATCATGAGGACCCGTCCTGTTCCGCCCGGACGGGGGAGCTGGAGCTGCCCCATGGGAAGCTTTCCACCCCGGTATTCATGCCGGTGGGGACCAATGGGACCGTTAAGGCCCTCAGCATGGAGGATCTGGAAGAAATTGGTTTTGAGATTATCCTTTCCAATACTTATCATCTTTACCTGCGCCCCGGTACGGAGGTCATAGGCGCCGCGGGGGGGCTCCACAGATTCATGGGCTGGCGGCGTAATATCCTTACCGACTCCGGGGGTTTTCAGATTTTTTCCCTGGCGCCGTTCCGCAAGATCGGGGAGGAGGGCGCGCGGTTCCGCTCGCATATAGACGGATCGGCTCATTTTCTTTCACCGGAAAAGGCGGTTGATATTCAGGCTGTGCTGGGGAGTGATATTCAGATGCAGTTGGATTACTGCACCGCCTATGGGGCAAGCCGGAAGGAGGCTGAAACGGCGCTGGATATTACGGGCCGCTGGCTTTCCCGGGCCCGTTCCCGCTGGATGGAAAAGCGGTCCCAGGGTTATGAAGGGAAACTCTTTGCCATTGTCCAGGGTAATTTCTTCAGGGATCTGCGGGAGCGGAGCGCCGCGGATTGTATTGCCGCGGATACCCCCGGCATCGCTATCGGCGGGCTTTCCGTCGGGGAACCGGCGGAGGTTTTTTTTGAATATACCGGTTTTTGTTCCGCTCTCCTCCCCAAAGATAAGCCCCGTTACATCATGGGTATTGGGACTCCCGAATATATTCTTGGGGTCATTGAGGCGGGGATCGATATGTTTGACTGTGTGGCCCCTACCAGGGAGGGTCGTAACGGCCGGGCCTATACTTTACGGGGCGCTCTCTCGATAAAAAAGGCCGAAACAACCATGGATTTTTCACCGGTAGATGAGGAGTGTACCTGTAAAGTCTGCCGGACTTACAGCCGTTCTTATTTACGGCACCTTTTTAAATCCCGGGAGATCCTCTGTTCCATGTTGTTGAGTTACCATAATCTTTATTTTCTCCATGAATTGGTAAGAAAGGCCCGGCAGGCCATAACCGAAGACCGTTTTCTTGGTTTTAAAAGGGAATTCCTGTCCCGTTACCGGGAGGGGGCCGATGTTTAGTATCCCGGCAGCGATAAGGGCGCGGCTTTGCGCTTTAGCGGAAAACCGTATCGTACAGCGAAGCGCGCATGTCTTGACCAAGCTAAAGCTTGACCGCATTGCTCAGCACAACTCGCTCCGCGCGTTGTGCCGCGCGCGCACTGCCTCAGCTAAAGCTGAGGCGCATTTTTCAACTTGGGGGCATACGGAGGCGCTATGCGGTTCCATATTAGCTTAATATACAACCTATGGTTGCTTTCTTCGCGCAAGGGATTGGAGGGGGCGCGAAGCGCGCCACCGGAGCCCCGGAGGGGCGAGGAGGCCGGAGCCCCGGAAAGCCCGGTCCGGCGCAAGGTTGTCGCGCAAGCGACAACCTTGCGCCGGATGCGCCCAAATTCTCAAGTTCAATCGTGTCTGAATACTGGTATCCCGGAACAAACTGCCGTTTTTTTTGCCTTTCGTCCCGCCGTTCCGCAGCCCCGGCGGAAATTCCTTATTCCGGTTTTCCTCTTTTGCCTTTTGACGACTCCGCTTTTTCCGGAGGAGGATCGATCCGCCGGGGAGACGGATTCCACCAGGCTTAACGTCATCCGTTACGGTACGGAGACCGAAATAGCGGCCCTTATCCAGTCGCTGCGCAATGAAAAGCTAGACACCCTTGACGATGCCCTTGTTACCCTGGCGCAAAATACCCACAACCGGGGAATCTTAAAGGGGATATTTGAATTTTTTGGCGAGCGTGGTAAATCCGGTCTTGAGGACCGGGCAATCCGGGCTATTGATGAGCGGGATTTGGAAAACAACGAGACGGTTACCGCCGCCATGGATTACCTTGGCAAGGTAAAGGCGGGAAATGCCGTAAAATCCCTGCAGAAGCTTATCGGTACTAAGGAACGGCGTTTTATGGTTCCGGCTATCCGGGCCCTGGGCAGGGCGGCGGGGCTGGATACTGAGACGGCGGACGAGACGGCGGAGTACCTCAGCGGCTATTACAGTGACGAGGACCCCCCGGATGAATACCGCCGGGAGATCATTGCCGCCATCGGCGAAACCGGTTCCGTCAAAGGTATTCCCTTTCTTATAGGGATTGCCGCCGGTACCGAAGAACGGGTTACCCTCCGTATAGCCGCCCTGGATGCCCTTTCAATAATTGGCGATGATTCGGCCCTTCCGGTGATCATCTCCGCCGTATCCGATGAGGACCCCAATGTCAGGTCCAGCGCCATTGCCGCTTTAGGACCCTTTAAGGGGGAGGAAGTAAACAGGGCTATCCTGGAAGCCTTTAGGGATTCCTACTACCGTACCCGCCTGGGGGCCGCCCAGGCCAGCAGGCGGGGGAAACTGGAGGAGGCGGTTCCCTATCTGAAATTCCGGGCCGAAAGGGACGAGGTTCCCCAGGTTCGGGATGAGGCGATCCGGGCCCTGGGCGCTATTGAAACCGCGGAGACCTATGATATTCTAAAGGCCCTTTTTGAAGACCGGCTTTCCCCCGCCCCGGTGCGGATCAGGTCCGCGGAAATGCTCGTTAACCGTGATACGGATGCCTGTGTTGAAAAACTTATTGCGGAAATGGATGACGCCAAGTCCCGAAACCAAACCGCCCTGTATAATGGCCTGTTGAATATTGTGGGGGGGGCGCGGTCGAATAAACTTGAAGCCCTTGCCCGGCGGCTTCTTAATTCGGGGGAAATTTTAGAAAAATCTTACGCCCTGGACCTGGCGGCGAATAATAATTTTCGGGGCATGGCTGAAGATATACGGTCCCTCACGGAAAACCGGAATGCCAGCCTGGCCCGTAAAGCGCGGAATGTTTTGGGGAAGCTGGAAGAACAGGGCGGCCCCGATTCTTGAAAGTCTTTGTAAACAGTATCTGTCCGCAAGCCGCTTGCGCTATGGACGGAAACTAATAGCTTAATTTGGAGGATAACAGATGCGTTACAAGCAATTCGGAAAAGAGGGACTTCGTATTTCGGAAATCGCCATTGGAACATGGGGGGCCGGCGGACACGGCTGGGGCGGCTCGGATAAGGCGGCTTGTATTTCGGCTATTCATACCATGATCGATCTTGGGGTAAATCTTATTGATACGGCCCCGATCTATGGCAGAGGTTTGGCTGAAGAAGTGACGGCGGAGGCTGTTAAGGGTAAAAGGCAGAATCTGATCATTTCTACCAAGTGCGGGCTTAAGCTCGATGCTAAACCCGGCGAGGAAATGAAGGTGGCTACCCGGGCCGAAGTTATCAATGGCTGCGAAGCTTCCCTGCGGCGTCTCGGTACCGATTACATTGATATTCTGTTTGTCCACTGGCCTGATAATAACACCCCGGTTGAAGAAACGCTGGAGGCCATGAATTTCCTGAAGGAACAGGGGAAGATCCGCTGCATAGGGCTTTCCAATTTTTCGATACCCCAGATCGAAGACGCCCTTAAATATTCCGCCATTGAAATTATTCAGCCCCCCTATTCCATGGTGGATCAATCCGCTAAGGAGATCATGCTCTGGTGTCATAAAAAGAAGATCGCCAGTATGACTTATGCGTCCCTGGGCGCCGGTATATTGGGTGGAAAAATCCGCACCCTTACCGAATTTGGCAAGGGCGATGTCCGCGGCGGTTTCTATGATTATTTCCGGGAACCAAAATTTTCAAAGGTGATGGAACTCCTGAAGCTCATGGATACAATCGCCGAAAAACGGAATGTTCCGGTTTCGCAGGTTGCGATTAACTGGGTGGTACAGAAAGAATTTGTCCTTACCGCCCTTGTGGGGGTGCGGACCGACAGCCACGCAAAAGAAAACTGCGGGGCCGCGGACTGGCAGTTGGATGCCGCCGAGCTGGCCCTTCTGGATGCCGAGGTGAATCGCCTTTTTTAGAAGGCGGGGACCCGCGTGTAGTTTGCGAAAAAAGAATGGTTGGGCTTGTTTAAAAACTTCAGTTTTTGAACAAGCCCAATATTTATGCCTGCGATGCTTGTTATCTGGAGACAGCGAAAAGATTAAGATTGCCCTTAATAGTTTTTGATATACCAATGCAAAATATTGCGGTAGATATGAACATAATTAAGATCTCCATTAGAAGATATTGAAGGAATAAAAACCAATATTACAATGAATGAAATATTGGAAGCGATAAGGCAGGGAAGGGAAGAGAGGGAATCTAAAAAAACGGCAATTATATAAAAGGCCGAGCTTGTCATTTTTACCCGATTCAAAAGTCTCGATAGTTTCATTTGGCCCGCCAAACCCTGGGATACCGTCATATAGATTTTGATATACGGAAGGGATTGGAAAGGATTTTTTTAATACCCCGGGAACCACTGTCCTGGGGACTTTATGCCAGGACCTGTTCCAAATCGGCAATTAAATCATCCGCATCTTCAAGCCCAACGGATAAACGGAATATGCCGTCCCCGGCAAAGGCCCGCCAGGAATCAAGCTGTTTTTGGGTGGCGAATTTAAAGGAACTGTCAAGCAGTTCTTGTGTGTCCATGTAAAAGATAAGGGAACGGTGATGGCCCAGGGAAACGGCGTAATGGATAATCCGCAGTTTGTCCGCCAGACGCCGGGCGG
>JAIRNB010000142.1 GCA_031258265.1 Treponema sp.
GAACGCTTCGCCGTCATCCGGGAAATCGCCAACAGCTACGCCCGGCTGGGGGAATATTCCCGGCTGGTTAATTTTCTAAGCCGGAGAATAAACAGCCGCCCCGATGATCCCTACAACACCTATTACCTCCTGATGATCGCCTATGCGTACATCCAGCAGGACGCCTACCCGGTGGCCGCCCTGTACTTCGACATCATCATCAAGAACTACCCGGACCTGCGGATTCAGGGGCAGTCCATCCACTTGGCCTGCCTTAACCAGCTTATCAAGCTGGTGGAAGACAACGAACAGCGGGTCTGGTACCACAGGGAACTAATCTCCCGCTTTCCCGATCAGATCAACCTGGGGGAAGCCTACTTCATGCTGGCCCAGGCCTACGAAAAAACCGGGGACTGGAACGGGGCAATCCAGGCCTACACCCAGTACCTCCCCTATCAGGGAACGATCATCCCCAATTTCCCCCGGGCCGATAACTACGCCAAACAACTGGTGGACTTCAACAATTCCCCCAAAGACTGGACCTTCGACAGCCTCAATTCCCTGGTCGGCGCCATTAAAACCGCCATCGACACCGGCTCCAGCGGCAGACTCCGGGCCTGCCGGGCAAAGGTCAACTTCTTCGCCCGTTCCTGGGAACAGGAAGAAACCGACGATTCAGGCATGTCGGAATTCAACCTTTCGGACTTCATGCGGAACAGCCGCATCCGTTACGCGGACACCCTGGATGCCGGTTCCAACGCCAACGAGGCCTACCTGCGAACCTGGGGCTGGTCCCAGTATATCTCCACCTGGTATCTCTATTTCAGGAAGATCAACTTCCCCCTGGACCCGGAGATCCACGGCCGTTGGGAGTGGGCGGGAGTGTACTATGGCGAAAAATTCTAACGCCGGGGACTTTAAAGGGGGAAGTCTCCCCCTCGCTCCAGCCTCCTCGCCTGGGCGGCCCCCTGGGCCGCCCTTTGGGCTGCGGTGGCTTCCGCTACCCCCTCTACGGGGACAAAACCATGCGGTGCATGGTTTTGTGGGCGCACCAAGAGCGTACATGGATGTACGCAAAACAGAGTGCGCCCCGGCCGAAAGCCCGAAGCAGGATGCTGAGGGCTGTAGGGACGCCCCCGTAACGCCTCCCCGCGCCCCCTGGGGGAAGCTTCTTTTTTCCGCCCCGCTTATCCTGGCGCTCCTTTGGCCGGCCCCCCTGGGGGCCCAGGAAGAGATTCCCCCGGCCCCGGAACCTCCCAAGGAAAGCGCCGGAGGCCGGCCCCTGCGGCAGCGGTACTTCGGCCCGGCGGAATACAGCCCCCCAGGGGAAATTCCCCCGGCCGTCCAATCCATCCCCGGACTGGAGGAAACCCTCACCCAGGATTACATCCGCCGCTATACCAGCCCGGCGGGAATCGCCTGGCTCAAGGCGGTGATGGAACAGGCCCTCCCCTACCTTAATTTTATCCGGGGGGAAATCGAAGAACGGCGGCTGCCCGCGGAACTCCTCTACCTGCCGGTCATCGAATCCGGCTATGTCCCCACGGCGGTAAGCCGTTCCGGGGCCGCCGGGCTCTGGCAGTTCATGCGGAATTCCATCGGCCCCTTCGATATGCGGGTGGACGACTGGGTGGACGAGCGGATGGACTTCTGGAAATCCACCCGGGGGGCCCTGCGGAAACTGGAGGAAAACTACAAAACCCTGGGGAACTGGCCCCTGGCCCTAGCGGCCTACAACGCCGGCCTGGGGGGGATAAACCAAATCGTCCGCCGCGGCGGCAGTAAGGATTACTGGGAACTTTCCCGGCGGAAACTCCTGCGGACGGAGACCATCCACTATGTGCCAAAACTCCTGGCGGTGGCCCATATCCTTTCCCAGGGCCGGAAATACGGCCTGGAAAACTGGGGGGAAAGCCCCTCCTGGACCAGAGTCCCGGCGGAAAGAATCGTGGACCTCGACATCCTTGCCGGGGAGGCGGGAATAGATCCGGCCCTCCTCCGCCGGGGAAACCGGGAACTCCTGTACAACACCAGCCCCCCGGATTCCGGCCACTTCCTCAAGGTCCCCAGGGAAAGCGCGGAGCGGGTAGAGGAGCTGCTAAAACGGGGCGGCCTGGAACTGGTGCGGAATTACCACCACACAATCCGCTATGGAGACACCCTCTCCGCCCTGGCCCTCCACTACGGCGTTACCGTTTCCCTGATCGAAAAGACCAATCCGGGGATAAAGAGCAGGGCCCTTAGAATCGGGAGCCGCCTTATGATTCCCGCGGTAAAAGAGGTAAAGCCCTACACCAGGGGGGAGGGAACCGTGGAATCCTTCACGGGGACTTACCAGGTTAAAAAGGGGGACACCCTCTGGGCCATCGCCCTGCTCCACAACACGGACCCCCTGGACCTGGCCAGGGCAAACAACATGGAATTGGAGGGCCTTCTCCGTGAAGGCCGCACCCTAAAAGTGCCGATAAAATAAACAATGGACGACGATTCCCCCGGAAAAATCCCCGGCCCCCTTTTTTTCTGCCTTTTCATCCTGGCCGTCCTCCCGGCGGGGGCCCAATCCCCGGTGGTCAGCATCTCCGGGGCCCTGGAATGGGACAAAATGGAGATCTCCGCCCAGGTGTCCCTAAACCTGAAATCCGCCGGCCTGCGGCTTCCTACAGGCCGCAGCGGGGCGGAAGAACTTATCAGCGCGGAGTACATGGCCCTTATGCGGCCCCTGATCCTTTCGATCCCCGTGGATTCCTCCGGGACCGTGGCGGATCACCTGGCCGGCGGGGAATTTTCCCTCCGCCGGGCGGAAAATTACGCCCTTTCCGCCCGCAGCGTCCCCCCGGCCATGAGCGCGGACCTGGAGAATATGATGGCCGCCTACACCATCAGCCTGGGGGGGCTTTCCGGGGAGTTCATCAAAAACCGCCGGCCCCAAAGCCCCCCCAGGGTACTGGCGGCCCTGCCCGGCGCGGCGTATACGGGAATCATCATCATCGCCGGCGGGGAGCTTCCCCTCCACGGGACCAGGCGGAGCGCCTCCGTCCTCCCCTGCCTTTTCCCCAAGATCTGGGACAGCGACATGAACCTGGTCTACGACCGCGGCATGCTGGCCTCCCGGGAAAAGGTCATGGTCCACTATGCCGGAGAAGATTCAATTTTTCAAAGAAACCCCTCCGGCCTTTCGGCGGAACTCAGGGCCCTGGTGGGGGATAAACCCCTAAAAATCCTGGCCCGGGGGGTCTACGGAAAGCGGCCCACGGACCCTATCATCGACGCAAAAGACGCCCTGGCCATTACCTCCAGCGAGGAAAACCGCGGCCTCCTGCGGGACGGCAAGGTGGTCGTCATCCTGGACAGGGCCGTCCTAAAGACCGAATTCTAAGGGGAAGCTGTTGTTTCGACAGCAATGAAAATGCGGCTTCACATCTTGGCGGAAAACTGTATCACACAGCGAAGCGCGCGCACTGGCCGGCAGGGGCGAAGTAAAAACGTCCCGTTAAGGGGCGTTGAAAGAAAAAATGTAACACACGCCCGGCGCACGGTAACTGTATTTATCCCGGCCAAATGCAAGCCCGTCTTTAGGCGGGCGGGCGCGCCGCGGGGCCGGCTGTAAGGAATTTCTACGTTTTTGCTTCGCAAAAAGGGATAGAAGCGGAAATACTTTTGGCGGAGCCAAAAGATTGAAGCGGATAGCCCGGTCCCCGCCCCCGCAGGGGGCGGGGATGCGCCCAGAATTACCCCATACCGGGGCCTTAGATATGGGTTTCCGTGATCAGGCTTAAGAGTTCCTCCGGCCTTTGGATGATCCGGGCGGCTCCGGCTTTTTGCAGAAGTTCCGGGGAACGGAAACCCCAGCTTACCCCCAGGGGAAAGCAGCCAGTGTTCCGGGCGGTTTCCATGTCCACCTCCGAATCTCCCATGAAAACGGTTTCCCGGGGGGTACAACCCAGGCTGACCAGGATGTCCCAGGCGGCGGAGGGGTCGGGCTCCGGGGGACGCCGGGAATTTCACCCTGGACCAGATCGAAACTGCCGGGGGGGAAAAGCCCGCCGGTCACCAGGCGGGTTATCGCATCGGGCTTGTTGCTGAGTACCGCGCAGCGGACTTTTAGCCGGGATAAGGCGGCCAGGAGTTCCAGGATTCCCGG
>JAIRNB010000146.1 GCA_031258265.1 Treponema sp.
ATTGGGAATCCGGGTTACTATGGCGGCGAATGGAGGTAGATTATGAATGTCGTCGCCTTTAACGGAAGCCCCCACCGGGAGGGGGTTGTGTACCACGGACTAGCGGCCATGAAGGAGGAGCTGGAGAAAGAGGGGATTGGGACCGAGATTGTCCATGTCGGCTCGGAACTTATCCACGGATGTATCGACTGCGGCTTCTGCCGGAAGGCCCCCTTCCAGTGCGTCTTTAATGATGATCCGGTAAACGCTTGCCGGGAGAAGCTTAACGCCGCGGACGGGCTGATCCTTGGCTCCCCGGTCTACTATGGCGGTGTGGCGGGGGCCTACAAGGCTTTCCTGGACCGCCTCTTTTTCCCCGGCGTGAAGATGCGTTACAAGGCCTCCGCCGTGGTGGTCTCCCTGCGGCGTTCCGGGGGCATTTCCACTTTTCATGAACTTAACAACTACCTGAACCTGGCCCAGGCCCTGATCGTCCCCTCGGTCTATTGGGAGGTGATCCACGGCAACAATCCCCGGGAACTGGAGGAAGACCGCGAGGGGCTCCAGATCATGCGGATCACCGGGAGGAACATGGCCTGGCTTATGAAGACCGTCGCCGCAGGGAAAAGGGAAGTCCCCCTGCCGGAGGAACCGGTACGGGAATGGACAAATTTCATTCGCTGACAAATGAAGCTGTTCCGAAACTAACCGGGTTTTGGAACAAGCTCAATGATCCGGGGTTTTCTTGAACCCCGGACCGGCTTTTTTTCCGAAAAGAGCCGGAAAAGAAATAAATTCTTCAAAAAAAAGCGGTAAACCTTATCATTTGTATATCTGTTTTTCCTTGAACAATCGTGTATTCTCCGTTATTATACAACCATCCTTAGTGTTTTAGTCTTAAACAAACGGTGTACTGCATCCCCTGTGTAATTTTGTCCGGCATAAAAAATTACATAGACCCTTAATTACGCCGTCCGGATAGGATAAAACACTAGACCTTGTGAGGTTTTGTGTAAATGTTGGATATCGGTCCCATTCACCGTAAGGAATACGAGTTAGAAACAGATCGATCCGAAACCGTTGTCATTGCCGAGGCCCCCGGCAGGCTTCACTTTTTAGGGGAGCATGGGGAGCCCAAAGCGGGTTTATACCTGTCTTCCGCCATAGATCGCTATGTCCGGGTTGCCGTAAGCCTGCGGAAAGACAATTCCATCCGTTTTTTTGCGGCGGATCTGGAGGAACGGAAACGGACAACCCTGGTAAATTTAAAGTTCAAACGGGAAGATCGCTGGGCTAACTACTTAAAGGTGGGGGTCTACCTGTTTGCCGAGCTTGGATGCCCGGTCAAGGGGCTTAACTTTACCATCTGCGGCGATGTTCCCCAGCAGGCGGGCCTTGCGTCTTCCACCGCCATCGAGGTAGCCGCGGTTATGGCCCTGAAGGGCCTGTTTCGGATCTCCATTGGCGAGCGGGAGCTTTTTAACAGGCTCTGCGCTTCGGGGGAGTTCTTCTTTGGAAAGAACTCTTCCCCCGTGGATTATCTTATCGCCCTTTCCGCCAGGAAAGAGCAGTTCCTCCTGATAGATGAAGCCTCCATGGAGGTAAAGAAATTCCCTTCCACCCTTTCCCGTTATCAGATTCTTATCATGGACAGCCGGGTGCCCCGCCTGGGGGTGGAGGAGGAACTGGCCCAGCGGCGGCGGGAAACCAGGAAGGGTTTGGAGATTCTTTCCCGCAATCCTCCCCCCGCCACCGTCCGGGAGGGGATCGATCCCCTCCGCAAGGCCATGCGGGGTCTTAGCTTCCGGGATTTTGTTTCGGTGGATCTGGTGGAATTTATGGGAAACCTGCCGGAGGAAATCCGGCGTCGGAGTATGCATCTGGTCCAGGAGATCCGCCGGGTCTACGAAGCCTACGATGCTATCTGCCGTTCCGATTTTGTCGCCCTTTCCAAGATCATCATCCACTCCCATGAAAGCCTGCGGGACCTGTACGAGGTTTCCTGTCCAGAAATCGACTGGTTGGTAAAGCGGGCCCAGGAGATAGAGGGGGTCCTGGGTTCCCGGATGACGGGACAGGGTTTTGGGGGCTGTACCTATACGATTCTCCGGGAGGATGTCATTGATGAATACCGGAACCGGATGGAAGACTATGAGCGTATTTTTGGCTTTCACCCCCTGGTTTACCATGTAAAAATTGCCACCGGCGGCCGTGTCCTTGCCGCTCGGCGGAGTAAAGCGGTTTAGCGGTAATGAATATCCTGTTGACCAACGATGACGGCCTGGAGAGTCCCGGCCTCCAACTTTTGGCTAAGGCCCTAAGGGGGGAGGGGCACCGAGTTATCGTGATTGCCCCAGACCGGGATCGTTCCGGGGTTTCCCATTCTATTTCTTTCCTGGGGGGGCCGTTGGTTTTGAATCCCCGGGGGGACGATACCTGGGCCTGTTCCGGCCTGCCGGTGGACTGCGTTGTCATCGCCTTCCTGGGGGGGACTCCGGTTAAGCCGGACCTGGTTCTTTCCGGGATAAACCGGGGGGCAAATTTGGGTACGGATCTGCTTTATTCGGGGACCGCGGCGGCGGCCCGGCAGGGGAGTCTTTTTGGCCTGCCCTCCGTCGCCCTTTCCCTGGTGGAAGTTCCGGGGGGGGACTACCACTGGGAAGGGGCGGTCCGCTTTTCCCTTTCCCGCCTTGATGAAATCCTGGGCCGTTGGAAGGCCGGTACTTTTCTTAACCTGAATATTCCCAACAGCCCCCAGGGCCCCGGCGGCATGGTGGCGGCATTTCCTTCTTATCGCCGCTACAACGACAGCATGGAAATGATGGACGCCCCCAACGGGAACCGTTACTGTTTTTTCCACGCCGGGGAGGTGGAGACGATTCCCCCGGAGGAGGGCTGCGACCAGGATATAATTTCCCAAAACCTGGCGGCCCTTAGTTCCGTGTGGGTACATCCGGTAAGCGCCGATCTCCGGGACCCGGCGGCCCGGATCTGGACCTGATATGGTGGATAAAAATATCCCCGGGGAACCGGGGAAGGAAGCCCAGGTTTATCCCCTGCGGGAGGGGCCGGGAATTATTCTTCCGGGTTCCCGTCCGGCGGAGGGTCCGTCAAATTCCCCGCTTTCCCCTGTTCCTCCCAAGGCTCCTGGCCCGGCGGCCCCCCTAAAAACCCTTCCCGAGGCTATTACCGGCAGGGGAGGGGGGCGGCTCCAGGAGGGTATCCGGCTTTTCAGGATGAAACGCTACGATTTGGCCCTGAAAGAACTGTCCATGGTGGACGGGGCTCTGTTTTCCCCGGAGGAAAATTCCGAACTTGCCTATTACCTGGGGCTCTGTCATACCAAGTTGGAACACTACGAAGAAGCCCTGCTATACCTGGACCAGGTGATCAGCGGGAGCCAGAATGTACTCCGCTCGTACCAGTGCCGTATGACCCTGGCCTATATTTACGTGATCACCCGGAAGACCAAGATGGCGGAATTCGAGCTTGCCCGGCTGCAGAAAAGCGGCTTTGAATCGGTCCAGCTTTACACCACCATGGCCTATGCCGCCTGGGTCCAGCGGAATGTCAAGGGGGCCCTGGATTACTATGAAAGGGCCCTGGATATGGACGAGAACAACACTACCGCCATGAACGGCCTGGGTTATATCCTGGTGGAAACCAACAACGATCTTATCCGGGGGCTTAGGCTCTGCCGCCGGGCGGTGGACCGGAAGCCCCAAAACCCCGCCTACCTTGATTCCCTGGGCTGGGCCTGTTTTAAGAACGGGGAGATTCTGGAAGCCCGGGGCTGGCTGAAACGGGCCATAGACCTGGCCCCCAGGGAAAAGGAAATTCAGGATCATTGGCGTATTATTACCGGGGAGGAACCCCCCAGGGGAAGATAATGGGCAGGCTGCGCTTTCTCCTGGCCGTCTTTGTTTTTTCCTCCGGTTTTCTATGGTCCCAGCAGCTTTCCGCGGACCTGGCGGGGCTTTACGCGGAAGAACAGTTCCGCATAGGGATTCAGGCTTACAACCGCTATGCCTTTAACGAGGCTATCCTTGCCTTTGAGCGGGCCCTTTCTTACCGGCCCGGCGAGGCCCTGATTCTGGACTGGCTGGGCCGTTCCTATTACCGTTCCGGCTTGGAGGAGATCGCCCTTCGCCAATGGCGGGCCGCGGCCCAGGCCTACGGCTGGAATTCCGGGGAATCCATGCTCCTGGGCAGCCGCATCGAGACCCTGGGGAACCGCCGGGGGCTTTTGCCCGTCAATGATGATGACATCCGCTATGTGGAGGCCGGACGTTACCCTGGAGAATACGACGGTAATATATACTACCGTCAGCCTACGGCGGTCCTGCCCCTGGAAGACGGCAGCGTGTGGGTGGTGGCCTACGGCAGCAACGAGATTCTCCGGCTGGATGTAAACGGCATGGTACTAGAACGGAAGCGGGGCCCCCTTACCGGCTTTGATCGGCCCTATGATCTGGTCCGCTCGCCGGAGGGGGACCGGCTTTACCTTTCCGAATACCGGGGGGGCAGGATAAGCGTCCTCTCCTCCTCCGGGGACTGGCTTTCCTATATTGGCTCCCGGGGCCTGGGGGACGGGAATCTCCTGGGGCCCCAGAACCTGACTGTTGATGAGGACGGCTACATATACGTGGTGGATTACGGCAACTGCCGGGTGGTAAAATTTGACCCCGAAGGGAATTTTATCTTTTCCTTTGGCCAGGAGATGAGGAACCAGGCGGGTCTTTTCCCCGGATTTGTTTCCCCCACCGGTATTGCCGCCAAAGACGGGCTGGTCTATACCGCCGATGCCGCGGCAAAACAGATATTTGTCCACGATTCCAACGGAATTTACCGGGGGACTCTGGCCGCCGCCGGCCTTACGGGGCCGGAGAGTCTCCGTTTTCTTGAGGACGGCCGGCTTCTGGCCGTCGATACAAACCGGCTTCTCCTTATCGATCCCGCTTCCGCCCAGGTCCGGCTTCTGGGGACGGCGGGGAACAGCAGGCTGCGGATCACCGGGGCGGACCTGGATTTTAACGGCAATATTCTGGCGGCCAATTTTAACGGCGGGGAGATTTCCGTCCTTACTCGGCTGGACGACATGGCCGCCGGGCTTTTTGTGCAGGTGGAACGGATCAACGCGGAGAACTTTCCCCTGGTAACGGTGGATTTTTTGGTGCAGGACCGGCTGCGCCGTCCCATTGTGGGGCTGGACGCCAGGAATTTCCTTGTCAGCGAGGAGGGCCGCCCCGCCGCGGAGCAGAATCTGCGGGCCGCCGCCTACCGTTCCCCCCTGATGGATATTTCGATCCTGGTGGAGCGTTCCCCCCGGACCCTTTCCCTGCGGGACGATCTTGAGGCCGCGGTCCGGGATATTAGCCAGGTTGTTTCCCCCGGCAAGGGCAGAGTCCGGTCCCTGGTTTCCGCTGCGGCCCTGCCCCTGGAGGAACGGATCGACGTTCCCCTGGCGGCGGGGGCCCGGGGCAGGGCCGCGGATTACGATTCCCGCTGGCGTTTCGATCTGGGGCTCCGCCTGGCCGCCACGGACCTCCTGGGGGGGGAAAAAAAGAGGGCGGTAGTTTTTGTAAGCTCCGGGGAACTGCCGGAGCAGTCCTTTGATAGTTACGGCCTTTCGGAACTTGCCGCCTATCTTGCCAATAACGGTATTGTGTTCCATACGGTACTGGTGGGCGGGGCTTCCGCCCCGGAGGAACTCCGTTACCTTTGCCGGGAAACCGGCGGGGAAATCCTCCCCCTTTACCGGCCTCAGGGTATCGGAGGAACCCTGGAAAAACTTGCAAATTTTCCCTGCGGTTCATATAGTATCAGTTATCGGTCCCAGTTACCCACCGGTTTTGGGACGGCCTATCTTCCTGTGGAAGTTGAAGTTTACCTTATGGAGCGTTCCGGCCGGGACGCCGCCGGTTACTTTTCGCCCCTGGAATGATTGGTGTTTAGGGGGGGCATTACCGGCGCTAGACCATGCCACACTAGACAATAATAACCCGCGCGCGCACTGCCCCGGTTAAAACCGGGGCGCATTTTTCAACTTGGGGGCATACGGAGGCGCTATGCGAAGCCGCATTGGTTTAATTAACAAGCTACGCTTGCTTTTATCGCGCAAGGGATTGGAGGGGGCGCGTAGCGCGCCACCGCAGCCCCGCAGGGGCGAGGAGGCCGAAGCCCCGCAAAGCCCGGTCCCCTTTTTTGTGAAGCAAAAAGGGGATGCGCCCAAATTTCGGTGGAGAGTTTTTTTTGGAGAAGGAGAGGTTTTATGGCGTATCAGTGGGATAGTTCACTGGAGACAGGTTATGAAAAGGTTGATAACCAGCACCGGCAGCTTGTGGCCGCGCTAAACGATCTTATTGAGGCGTCGGCGGAGGGGAAAAGCCACGAGGAAATTTTTCGGACGCTGGACTTTCTTACCGCCTATACGATTAAGCACTTTGCCGATGAGGAGAAGCTGCAGCTGGAATTTGACTACCCCGATTATCTGGTACACAAACGTTACCATGACGAATTTAAAATTACGGTGGGGGAGATGACTAAGCAGATTAGGCGGGAGGGTCCCACGGAGGCCCTGATTGGGCAGGTTACTCTGGCGATTGGCAACTGGCTTCTTAACCACATTAAGGGCGACGACTTCCGGATGGCCGCGTATATTAAGGCGAGATCGTAGCGGGGAATCCGCATTTTTCCATGGTCCTTTCTTCCAGGGCCCTGTCGATTTCCTCCCCCAGTTCCAGGGCTTCGTAATACTTCCGGGCCTCCTCCACGCTGCCCCGTAAAACGGGGTGGGGGGGGCTGAAAAGGACGCAGCAGTCTTCGTAGGGTAGTATTGAAATTTCATAGCTGCCGATGTCCTGGGCAAGGCGGATGATCTCTTCTTTATCGGCGCCGATGAGGGGGCGGAGGACGGGGAGCTGCAGCAGGCTTTGGGTGCAGGCTATGTTTTCCACGGTCTGGCTTGCCACCTGGGAAAGGCTTTCCCCGGTGATTAGGCACTTGGCCTTGATCCTATGGGCCAGTTTTTCCGCACATTCCATCATGGCCATCCGCAGTATTACTGTGCGCCAGGCTTCGGCGGCCCCTTCTTTGATCCGCCGCTGGACTTCCGTAAAGCTTACTGTCCAAAGCCGTATGCCCAGGGCGTAGTGGCCCACGATTTCCGCCAGGCGGACTGCCTTTTGCCGGGCCTCCTCGCCGGTATAGGGGAAGGCGTGGAAGTAAACCGCGTCCAGTCCCATACCCCGGGAGGCCATTCTAAAGCCCGCCACCGGGGAATCTATGCCCCCGGAGAGGAGGAGGAGTCCCCGGCCCGCGCTGCCCACGGGGAGGCCCCGGAGTCCCCTCCTGGCCAGGCTGTATACATAGGCCTTTTCCCGTATTTCTACCTGGATGATCCCCTGGGGGCTATGGACTTCCACCCTGAGTTCCGGCGTTTTGTTCCCTATGGCCTGGCCTGCCCCGGCGCAGATGCCGTAGGAGTCCAGGGGGAAGCTCTTGTCCGTGCGCCGGGCTTCGATTTTGTAGCTTCGCAGTCCCCGGCTGTAGAGGGCCTCCCCCTCCTTTACGCAGGCGGCAAAGACGGCCTCCACGGTTTTTTCGCAGCTCCGGGTTCTGGCCCAGCCCGATATGCCGAAAAGCCGATCCAGGGCTTCCTCCACCCGCCGCGCCGCTTCCGCCGGACAGCGGACAAAGTAGCGGTCCCTGGCCTCTTCCACCCGGATTCCCCTGAGCCTGCCGGGGCTTTTCTTCCCCCCCAGCTCCAGGAGGGCCCGGAGGTTGCGCAGCAGGACCTGCTCAAAGCTTTTCCGGTTTCCTCCCTTTAGGACAAGTTCTCCGGGTTTGAGGATGTAAAGCGGCGCTTCTCCGGGGGGAAGATCGTCCCTCACAGGTACTCCAGGCAATCGCCGACGGCCCGGACCAGGAGATCGATTTCTTCGGCGCCGGTACTCCGGCCCTGGGAGATTCGGATTCCCTCAAGCCGGAGTTTGGCCTCGATTCCCATGGCTTCGAGGACCGGCCGTCCCGCCTTGGAGGAAGAGCAGGCCGAACCGGTAGATACGGCGAAGCCCGCCTGGTCCAGGGCACGGACCATCACTTCCCCGGGGACCCCGTCAAAGGCGGCCTGGAGGATGTAGGGGGAAAAACGCCGGTCCCCCGCGTCATGCCGTTCCCGGGGGATAGGGCTGTAGCGGCCCAGGCCCTCCAAGCCCCGCATAAGCCTGTCCAGCCGTTCCCTGGCCCCCTGCCAGGCCCCTTCCAGGGCCTCCCTTTGGTTGTACTCCTCCAGGCAGGATGCCAGGGCCAGGGCCCCGGCGGTGTTTTCCGTTCCGGGCCGGACTCCCCCCTCCTGGCCGCCTCCCCGGTAGAGGGTTTCCAGGGGTTTTTTCAGGTAAAGAAGGCCGATCCCCCTAGGCCCCCCCAGCTTGTGGGCGCTTATAGAGGCGGAATCAATGTCCCAGCCGGAAATATCCACCGGAATTTTTCCCAGGGCTTGGACCATATCGCAGTGGATATGCACGGCCCCCTCCCGGCGGAGCAGGGCGGCCAGGGCGGCCATGTCGTTGACGGCCCCGGTCTCGTTGTTTACCGCCATGATCGCCGCAAAGCGGGTATTGGGCTGCTTTTCCAGGGCCTGTTTCAGGGAATTTTCGCTTACCCGGCCATCCGCTTCCACGGGGATAAGGCCCACGGGCCTCCCCAGCCGTTCCAGGACCCGGCAGTTCTCCCATACCGACGGATGCTCCACCGCCGAGTAGAGACAGGCCCCCCGCCGGAAAAGCTGGGAGAAGACGGCGATGGCGTTGGATTCCGTACCCCCGGAGCTGAAGTAGAGGGTCTCCGGTTTTAGTCCCAAGGCGGCGGCGCAGCGAGAACGGGCCTCCTCCAGGAATTTCTTCCCTTCCCGGCCTTCGGCGTGGAGGGAGGAAGGGTTTCCAAAGGTTCCCGGTTTTGGGGATTCTGTCTGAAGGGCGGGGACTGCGGTGGCGGCCCAGTCAAAGTAATGCCGTCCGGGAGGGGCCATTATGTTGTTCCCGCGCTGTCGTGGTCCGGCCCCTGATCGCGGCCCGCGGGGGAAGTTCCCGGTACTTTGGGCCCGGATTCTTCCATGATGTTTTTTTGGATATTTTTTTGTTGGCGGCGGTTTAGAAAGTGAACCGCCGTAAAGAAACATAGGGCCGCGGCATAGGCCAGGAACAGAAAGAGGACGGAAAGCCGGCCGCCGTTTTTAACGGCGGCGAAGACCAGGAGGCCCAAGCCTATTTGCAGGCAATAAAGCAGGGCGTCAATGCCCCGGGAAGAAAGACCCAGGGTCATAAGTTTATGGTGGGTATGGGCCCGGTCCGGGCTGTCGATGGGCCGGTGGTCCCGCAGACGGCGCCAGACCGCCGCGGTGGTGTCCAGGATAGGGATCAGGAGGATTGCGGCGACGTAGGGAACCGGCAGGGTAGCCGTGTTATCCCCGGAGACGGAAAGCAGGGCCAGGGTAAAACCGAGGAAATAGGCCCCCCCGTCTCCCATGAAGATCTTTGCCTTGGGAATGGGGGCGTTAAGAACCAGGAAACCCAGGATCGCCGAGGCAAGGCAAAAGCAGAGCAGGGGAGTCCCATCCGGCGCCCCCAGGAAACTGAAGATTCCCCCCAGCGAAAGGAGCGCCAGAACGGAGACCCCCCCCGCCAGGCCGTCTACCCCGTCGATAAAGTTCACCGCATTGGTCATCCCCACGATCCACAGGAGGCTGATGGGGTAACGGAGCAGGGACCAGCCGGGAAAATTCAAAAAATCGGCGGGGCCATGGTAGAATACCTTTTTGAACATATAACCGGCGGCCATGGCGCAGAGGGCGGCGCTGATGTGGAAGATCATCTTAAAGTGGGAGGACATGGGCTTAAAATCGTCCCGGACGCCGCTGATCAGGATAAGGGCAAAGGCCGGCGCCAGGAACAGCAGCCGTAGAGGGCTGGGGGACCGGGATTTGATAATAACGGCAAAGACAAGAAAGGAAATGGCGAAGCCAAGGCCCCCCAGACGGGGGATGTCCCCTGAATGAATCTTCCGCTCGTTGATATGGTCGAACCAGCCCATCCGCCGGGAAATTCCACGGATGACGGCGACCATGACAAGGGACAGTACAAACGAACCGGATATGACGGGAATCGAACCGATATTCAAGAAAAAACTCCAAAAAAATTGTCCGTTCCGGCCTTTACCGGAAAAACCGGCCTATGCCCCTCGAACCGGGTTGATGTTAAGAGTACTGTAATCCGCATAAAAAATACAGTACCATTCCTTTATGCTTGTTTTGAAGTTTGGCGGTACCTCTGTCGGATCTCCGGCGGGGATAGAAAACATTATTGGTATTCTTACAGGGAAAGAGAGGGCCGGGAGGGTCGCCGCGGTGGTGGTTTCCGCCTTTTCCGGCGTAACCGATGCCCTTATCGCCGCCGCCCGGCTGGCCGCGGCGGGGAATCTTTCCCCCGCCGCGGGGGAATGGAAGGGGCGGATCAGGGAACTGCGGAAGCGGCACCGGGATACGGGGGCCCATTTTCTTAAAGGGGAGGCCCTTAGGGAAGCCCTGGCCGCCCTGGATTCCACCCTGGGGGAGCTTACCCGGATCCTTGAGGGGCTAGAGGCCCTGGGGGAGCTTTCCCCCTGTACCCTTGACCGGGTAATGGCCTTTGGGGAGCGTCTTTCCGGGGCCCTTTTGACCCGTATTCTGGTAAACCGGGGGATCGGCGCTTCCTATCTTGACACCCGGCCCCTGATCAAGACCGGCGGTGATTTTGGCCGGGCTTCGTTTATCCCCGCTGAAACCTACATCAATATCCGCCGGGAATTCGAACCGGACCGGAAAGCCGAAGGCCGGGGGAAAATCCGGGTCTGTACCGGTTTTATCGGTTCCGACGCCGAAGGCCGGACCACTACCCTGGGCCGGGGAGGATCGGACCTTAGCGCGTCTATTTTTGGCGCGGCCCTGGGGGCGGAGGAAATTGAGATTTGGACCGATGTGGACGGTATCCTTACCGCGGACCCCAAACTGGTAAAGAACAGTTTCCGTATCGAAGAAATTTCCTATGTGGAGGCCATGGAACTTTCCCATTTCGGGGCTAAGGTGATCTACGCCCCGACTATCCGGCCCAGCATGGAGGCGGGAATACCTATCAGTATCCGTAATACCTTTAAGCCCGAATCCGGGGGGACCAGGATCGTCAGGAAGGCCCCGCCGGGGGACTATCCTGTCCGGGGTATCAGTTCCATGAACAATGTGGCCCTAATCAGGGTCCAAGGATCGGGGATGGTGGGAGTCGCGGGTTTTTCCAGCCGCCTTTTCGGGGCCCTGGCCCGCCGGGGGATCAACATCGTTCTTATTACCCAGAGTTCCAGCGAATATTCTATTTGCTTTGCCGTGCTGCCGGAGGACGCCCCCGCCGCGCTGGCGGCCATAGGGGATGAGTTTTACCGGGAAATAAATTCCGCCGCCATAGAGAATCCCGTCAGCGAGGAGGGCCTTTCCATAATCGCCGTGGTGGGGGCCGGGATGAAGCGGAGTTCCGGCATCTCCGGCAAGTTTTTCTACGCCCTGGGGCGGAACGGGGTAAACGTCGTAGCCATTGCCCAGGGTTCATCGGAACTCAATATCTCCGCGGTAGTGGCCCGGCAGGACGAGGCAAAGGCCCTGAACGCCGTCCATGAAGCCTTTTTCCTCTCCACCGTCCGGAGTGTGAATCTCTTTCTTGTGGGGCTGGGGCTTATCGGCGGTACGCTGGCCGATCAGATTGCCCGGCAAAAGGAAATTCTGGCGGCGGAGCACAAGATTCGTATTAACCTGGCGGGGGCCGCCAATTCCAGCCGGATGATCTTTGACGGCGCCGGGCTGAACGTTAAGAAACTCCGGCCCCTCCTCTCCGGCGCGGAAACGAAGGGAGAGGGTCCGGGGGCGGAACCCTACAGCCTCCCCGCCTTCATCGAACGGATGAAGGCCATGAACCTTCCCAATACCGCCTTCTGCGACTGTACCGCCAGCGATGATGTTTCCGCCGCCTATGGGCCTATTATCCGCTCCTCCATACCCATTGTAACCCCCAACAAGCGGGCCAATTCGGGGGAGCTGGCCTACTACCGGGACCTGACCGGATATTCCCGGGAGCGGGGAATCCCCTATCTCTACGAAACGACGGTCTGCGCGGGGCTTCCGGTGATCTCCACCCTCCGGGACCTGCATCTGTCCGGGGACCGGGTCCACCGGATAGAGGCGGTGCTTTCCGGGACCCTGAGTTTTATCTTTAATAACTTTGACGGTTCCAAAACCTTTTCCGCCCTGGTGCGGGAGGCCAAGGCCAGGGGTTATACGGAGCCGGACCCCCGGGACGATTTGAACGCCATGGACGCCGCCCGCAAGGCCCTGATTTTGGCCAGGGAATGTGGCATGGACCTGGAGTTTTCCTCGGTGGCCGTCGAGGCGATCCTGCCCCCCGCCTGTTTTAAGGCCAAAGATGTGGAAAGCTTCTTCGCGGAGCTGGAAAAACTGGACGGGACCTTTGAGAAACGGCGGAAGGAGGCGGAAGGGCGGGGGGAGGCCCTCCGCTACGTGGCGATCATCGAGGAAGGGGCCGCCCGCCTTTCCCTGAGACCGGAACCGGGGGGGAGTCCCTTCCGGTCCCTGGTGGATTCCGACAACATGGTGGTGATTACCAGCGACCGCTATTCCAAGCTCCCCATGGTTATCAAGGGGCCGGGCGCGGGGGCCCAGGTAACCGCCGGAGGGGTTTTTGCGGACATTGTACGAATCGCCCGGACTCTGGTATAACGCCGCCGCCGATCTTAAACTGGTGGGGGAGTTTTATGAATGAAGAGTTTATCGGGCATTTTATCGAACAGTTTATCTGGCAGTTTGCTGGGCGGCGGCGTTTTGGCCGCCCTGTTGGTCTTGGGCGGCTGTACCACCATAGACATGCTTACCTATGAAGACGGGAACATTTACGCGGAATTAGAAACCAATGATCCGACCCGCGTTACCTTGACCGTGGATAACCACGGCGCCGGGGACTTAACCCTGGTTCAAAACCGGGCTGTTTATACCGGCAGCGGGCGGCGTTCTTCCCTGACGGTCCTGGACGAAACCCAGGGGGCCCAGTTTCAGCTTTCCCGGGGGGACATGCGGTCCCTCAGTTTTGCCCCGGCGGAGGCCATTTCCCAAAGCGGCGGTAAACAGAAAATCGCCGATTGGGTGCCGGGGGACACCTTCAATGACCGTTTTGAGTTTGCCTACAGCATAGCCGGGGAAGAGTACCCCCTGGTCTTTCCCGACGGGCAGGAACGGCTTCTCCTGGGCAAAGTTAATGTTTCCCTGGATATTCCCTTTCCCTTTTCCTCCTCCGTCACGGAAAGGCGGCGGAAAATTTACGATTTGGCTATCAAACAGGCGAACAGCGCCTTTGGCGGGGCGGGGAAGAAGCTCCGTTTGGTGAATATCCGCTACGACAGCACAAACAGCGGCTTTAAGGAAAAGGCCGCCCTTACCGCCGATGTGATTGCCGGCGAATAGCTATGTTTCCGCCCTGGTGAGTTTTAAGAGCCGCCGCCAGGCGGAATTGGGCTTTTTTAGCTCCCTGGAACCCCTGGTTATTTTGCACAGCGATATGCCCAGGTTCCGGGCGATCTCCCGCTGGGGAAGGCCGGCGTCCAGGTCCTTGACCAGGGCCCAGCGGGCGGCAATGTCCGCGATTTCGGCGGGGGTTAAGAGGCAGCGCAGAAAATCTTCGATTAGGCCGCTGTCGCCGGTACTTGCCAGGGCGGCGGCAAGATCGGAAAGGTTTGTTTTTACCCGGGGATCGTCGATTATCATACAAAACAGTATAGCACCTTTCGCCTGGGCAGGTGATCTGTTTATTTGTTAGGAGGGGGGGCGCATGGTTCCAAAAGCCGGGGGCATAGCGCCCCGGACGCGGCTTTTTTTGCTCCCAGCCCGCGCACCGGCCAAGCTAAAGCTTGGCCGCATTGCTCAATTTTGGGGCATACGGTGGCGCTAGGCCGTGCCGCATCATCAAATATACAGCCTGGCCGGCAGGATGCCGGCTGTAAGGAATTTCTACGTTTTTGCTTCGCAAAAAGGGATAGAGCGGAAATACCGGAAGCCCGCCGGAGGCGGGCTGAGGAATTGCAGCGATAGCCCGGTCCGCCGTCCGCTCTTTGCGGACGGCGGATGGGCCCAGAATCACCCCCAACCGGGGCCTTAGATCCGGGTTTCCGTGATCAGGCTTAAAAGTTCCTCCGGCCTTTGGATGATACGGGCGGCTCCGGCTTTTTCCAGAAGTTCCGGGGAACGGAAACCCCAGCTTACCCCCAGGGGAAAGCAGCCGGTGTTCCGGGCGGTTTCCATGTCCACCTCCGAATCTCCCATGAAAACGGTTTCCCGGGGGGTACAACCCAGGCTGACCAGGATGTCCCAGGCGGCGGAGGGGTCGGGCTTCCGGGGGACGCCGGGAATTTCACCCTGGACCAGATCGAAGCTGCCGGGGGGGAAAAGCCCGCCGGTCACCAGGCGGGTTATCGCATCGGGCTTGTTGCTGAGTACCGCGCAGCGGACTTTTAGCCGGGATAAGGCGGCCAGGAGTTCCAGGATTCCCGG
>JAIRNB010000195.1 GCA_031258265.1 Treponema sp.
CAAATTTTCTTTTGATGCACGCCGTAAGCGCCAACGTATCGGGACAGATTGCCAGTGTGGCGGCAAGCGGTCTGGTTTTGAGTCTTATTGCCCAGTATTTTTAAATAGTTTCTAAGGAAACTGCGGGCCTGCGGCCCAGCCCAGTCTACATTATGGACAGACTCTAAATAGTTGAGGTTAAAATGGTGACCAGTGTCGTGGATTTTTATGCGTCCCTTGCTATTATGGGAAAGGGCATGGCGGGACTTTTTACGGTATGCACGTTTTTGATGCTTTTCATTATCGTGCTTTCGAAGCTCATGGAGAAAAGGAAGGGGCCGTGATTACGGGGCCATTCGCAAAACTTGCCGGGGGGTTTGCGAATGGCCCGGTTTTATGCCAAAGCGGCCGGTTCCCCGCAGGCTTCCAGGCTGCGGCGTATACCGGCGGCGGCGATTTGGTCCACACAGGCCCGCAGTTCCTGCGCCAGGGAGTCAAGTTTATCCCCCCCGACCTCCGGCATGCCGACAGCCCGCAGAAAGGCGGCCGGCTCCGTCCCGGCCTTTAGGGCGGCGGCGGAAAGGACGGAGGCCGCCGGGTCCTCCAGGGGAATGGGCTCTCCCCCCTCTCCCTTGCCGCTGAGGAACCGAGCCCAGGAGGCCAGGGCAAAAACAACGGCCCCGTGGGGGGTTCCGTTTTGTACCAGTTCCGCCAGGGGTTTAAGAATCGCGTTGGGGACCTTTTTGGAACCGTCCGATGCCAGGCGCAGTACCGTATCCCCGATATTTTTATTGGAAAAACGGCGGATAAGGGTATCTTTGTATTCTTTTAGGTCTATCCCCGGGACCTCCGGTACGGCGTTCCCTATCTGTTCCATGTAGAGTTCCCGGATAAAACGCCGCAGCAGGGGGTCCGCCGCCGCCTCCGCCACCCCGCGGTATCCCATGAGGTAGGCGGGATAGGCCAGGGCGGAATGGCTGCCATTGAGGAGCCGGATCTTCATCAGTTCGTAGGGTTCCACCTCGTTGACGATCTGTACCCCCGCTTTGCCCAGGGCCCCCAGGGGAAAAGCTTTCTGGAAACGATCTTCCAGCACCCACTGCCTAAAATCCTCGCAGCCCACGGCCCAGCGGTCCCGGATGCCGTGGCGTTTTTCCAGATCATCCAGGAGGGCCCCGGTGGTTCCGGGGGTGATCCGATCCACCATGGAAAGGGGGAAGGCTGCATTTTCCCTAATCCAGGGGGCCAGGTCCGGCCTGATCTTCCGACAAAAAGAATCCAGACAGCGGGCCAGGATTTTTCCGTTGGAAGGGAAGTTGTCGCAGCTCATTATCGTAACCGGGCCGGCCCCTTTCTTTCTCCGCATCTCCAAAGCCAGGGCTAAAAAACCGATGACGGTCCGGGGTTTACCGGGGAAGGCGGCATCGTGGATCAGGTCCCCATGATCCCAGGCCAGGTCCTCCTTTACCGTGTCGTAGTAGTAAGCCTTTTCCGTTACCGTAAGGCTTATGACCGCCGTTTCCCCGGCGCTGAGGATCGCCAGGGCCTCTTCCGGCTGCGAAGCCGCATTCAGGTAACCCAGAATGGACCCGATAACCCGAGGACTTTCCTCCCCCGCCGAATCCCTGGCAAGCAGGGTGTAGAGGTAATCCTGTTCCCGGGCAATCTCCGCCAGGGGGTAAGAATCCGGTACCAGGTTAATCCCGAAGATCCCCGAATCGCAGAGCCCCCGGTTCAGCAGTTCGTCAATATACGCCGCCTGATGGGCCCGGTGAAAATGGCCCAGGCCCAGGTGGACGATCCGGGGCCGTAAAGCCTTGCGGTTGTAGCGGGGAATCCGCAGTCCCCGGTCCCCCAGGGCCTTTAAATTTTCCCCGCATAATTGTAAGCCTGTCATTTCTTCCCCCTATCATATAAAAAGTGGGTTTATTAGCGGCAATGTCAATCCTGTGGCATGGATGCCGGCTTTTATTCCAGCATAAACTGCTCCGCAGTTTGTGCCGCGCGCACTGGCCAAGCTAAAGCTTGGCCGCATTTGCTTAATATCTGGGGAATCACTGGCGCTATGCGGTGCCGCATTTGTTAAATAACAGCCTTCGGCCTTTGACTTTGGTTCCAGCCCAAACCTGCGGTTTGGGCCGCGCGCGCACTGGCTTAGCTAAAGCTAAGCCGCATTTCTCAATATCTGGGAAATTTACTGGCGCTATGCGGTTCCACATTATCTAATTTACAGCCTGCCGGCAGGATGCCGGCTGTGATAAATGTCTAGGTTTTTGCACAGCAAAAACCTAAAGCCCAAAAATGGCATGGATGCCATTTTTGGGCAGCGCAAGGGATAGAGCGGAAATACCGGAAGCCCCGCAGGGGCTGAGGAATTGCAGCGATAGCCCGGTCCCCGGTCCCATGCAATGGGACCGGGGATGCGCCCAAATTTCAAAATATAATCCACATATTTAATTGTGTCAGACTATCGGCGCCGGAATGTGGTTACCCCGCGAGATTATGGGCCGCATTGACAGGGGGGAACCAAGGTTCTAGTATTGGGATTATGGCGGATGTAGTGTTTTTTAGTGACGCCGACTTTGAACTGTACAAGGCTCTTATTTATAAAGAAAGCGGCATAACTTTTACCGCCACTAACCGGTCGATCCTGGAAAGCCGGCTTAAAGAACAGCTTCGGATCCACCAGTTGGCCTCTGTTAAAGCCCATTACGAAAAGGTTTCCAAGAACAAAGAGGCTCTGAAGGATTTTCTTGATAGTATAACCACCAACCTTACCCGGTTTTTTCGTAACCAGGCCCATTTTGACGCCATGGAACACTATGTGATCCCGGAGTTGATGAAGCTTAAGCAGGGGAGCAATGTCATTAAGATATGGAGCGCCGGTTGTTCTACGGGGGAGGAACCTTACACCATTGCCATGCTTTTGAGCGAGATACTTCCCCCTCCCTGGAAGTATGAAATTCTTGCCAGTGATATAAGCCTAAAGTGCCTTATGACTGCCAAAGAAGGTTTCTATGCGGATTCCCGGATTGTGGGAATTCCCGACAGCTATTTAAAAAAATATTTTGACAAAGTGGACGGCGGTTATAAGATTCACGCGGATATTATGTCCCGGATCCGCTTTGACTACCATAATTTATCCAACGATTCGGGGCAGCGGAATCTGGATCTGGTGTTTTGCCGGAATGTGATTATCTATTTTGACGAAGCCGCCCAAACCGCGGTTATTAACCGGTTCTGGGATTCCATGGCCAACAGGTCTTTCTTGTTTATTGGACATTCGGAATCCCTCTTTGGCATGAAAACAAAATTTGAATTTGTAAAAACCCAGTGGGCTACTTTTTACCAGAAATTTGTGTAGGGTACTTTCTTATGGGAACAGCGGTGCGTGGATATTATAAAAAATTTTTATGGTTCAGACGGAGTCCGGAATTGGAACAAGGAGTAGCTTGTGGCTGATGAAGTGTCGGTTTTAATTGTTGACGATTCTGCACTGATGCGCAATTTAATAGGCAAGATGGTGGAGGCGGCGCCGGGCCTGGTGATTGCCGACAAAGCCATGAACGGGCGTTTTGCCCTGGATAAGATCCCCCGGGTGAATCCCGATGTCATCGTTCTGGACCTGGAAATGCCGGAGATGAACGGCATTGAATTCCTCAAGGAACGGAAAAAGCAGGGGATAGGGATTCCGGTGATTATCCTCTCTTCAATCGCGGCCAAGGGCGCGGCGATTACCATGGAGGCCCTTTCCCTGGGGGCCAGCGATTTTATCCAAAAGCCTTCGGGATCAATTTCGGAAGACATACATACCGTCCGGGACCGCCTGGTGGAGCTTCTCTTGAGTTATGGCGGCCAGTACCGCAAAATCAACGGGAAAAAGCTTATATCCCCCAGCGAAGCCAAGGCGATAAACCCCGCCGCTGCGGAAACGATGGGCAAGGGCGCGGTTTCTATTGCCTCTATCCTGGAACTCAACGTTACCCATGCCGCGGCCCCCGCCACCCCTCCGACGCCCCTGCGCAGGCCCGCCAATACCGAGCTTATCGCCATCGGCATTTCCACCGGGGGGCCGGATGCCCTGCGGGTGGTGTTCTCCAAACTGGACGCGGATCTCAAGGTCCCTATCGTGGTGGTTCAGCACATGCCCGCCGGTTTTACCAACGAGTTTGCCAAAAGCCTGGACCGGGTTTGCCCCCTGGATGTGAAAGAGGTGGAGGATGGGGATCCCCTTATCCCCGGGCGTATCCTTATCGCCCAGGGGAACAGGCACCTGGAGGTTGGCCGCAACAAAGACGCCGCCCCGGTGGCCCGGCTTTCCGACGCCCCCCTGGTAAGCGGACACCGGCCCAGCGCGGATGTTCTTTTTGCCTCTGTGGCCCTGACTTTTAAGAATCATGCCCTGGGGGTGATCATGACCGGCATGGGCAGGGACGGCGCGGCCCAGTTGGGGACCATTTACAAAGAGGGGGGGCTTACCCTGGGACAGGATGAAGCCAGCGCCGTGGTTTACGGTATGCCCAGGGTTGCCTATGAACTGGGCCATGTGCAGGAACAGGTTTCCCTTAACCAGATGGCCCGCCGCATCTGTGATATTGCCAAGACAAACCGTTAGGTTTGTCAGCCCAGCCGCTAAACCGGCGCCACAGGCTGCCAGGAATGATAATCGGCATAGACATCGGCAGCACCACCACCAAGACTGTTTCGGTGGAAAACGGCGTTCTGGCGCGGAAGATAAAGACCCGGGCCCAGGATGCCCTTACATCCGCCGCCGGCGCTTTGGGTAAGCTGCTCATAGAAAATGACATCGACATTTCCAGCATTTCCGGGATCGCCATTACCGGCGCCGGGGCTTCCAAAATAAAAAACGATATTTTCGGTATCCCCACCCAAAAGGTGGATGAGATCAAAGCCATTGGTACGGGGGGGCTTTTCCTGGCCGGCGGCGGCGGCGATTTGGGGTCCGGTATGGATTCCATCGTCATCGCCAATGTGGGGACCGGTACGGCGATTATCCAGGCGGGAAAGGACGGCATTATCCATCTGGGGGGCTCCGGCGTGGGAGGGGGCACCATCTACGGGCTGGCAAAAAAACTGCTCCCCACCGCGGATTTCGGCGGCATCATGGAATTGGCAAAAGACGGAAAACTGAACCAGGTGGACCTTCTTTTGGAGGATATTACCGATACGGAGATCAGCTTTCTGTCCAGGGAATCTACCGCCGCCAACTTCGGCAAAATGCTGGACAGCGCCCTAAGTCCCGACATCGCCCTGGGGATCCTCAACATGGTTTACCAGGTTATCGGCATGATCTCCCTTTTCGCCGCCCGCAGCGTGGGGGTGGACCGGGTTATTGTCACCGGGAACGGGAGCAATAACCCGGTGGGGAAACAGGTGCTGCGGGCGATAAGCGATATGTACGGCATCCGTTTTGACTACCCCCCGGACGCGGAATACACCACCGCCCTGGGTGCGGCGTTAAGCTATACCTAAGAAAGCACTGTTTATTCAATCGAGAATAAATCAGCGCTGCTTTGATGTGGTTTTTCGCAGTTTTCCGGGCCTGCTAACCTGCCAGCAGGGTTTTGGCTGATGGGCGCCTTTGGGTATCCCCTGCTCTGATTTCCTCCTGGCAATTTCCCGGAACCCTTCGCACACTTTTTTCATATCTCTTTACCGGCAGCGCCTCAAAACAAAATTTTACGATTTTTCAACCTTTTCGTTATTTTTTTGTTGCTAACCTTAAAATGCCGTGATAATTTAAAAGACAAGATAGTCCTTCGGGTTTCTGTCCGTATTCCGGGAGCCTGTTGCGCCTATAGGTTTTTATGATTTTTCGTTGAAAAAATCATAAAAAAACACAATTATTCGGTTTTTGCCCGGAGTTTGCAGGGCAAAAAATTGCCTGCCGGACGGTTTTCGGTTTTTTTCGCGTGCGGCGCGACAAACTTCCGGACGACCGTCATTCGGCAAAAGGAAAAATGGCCTTTATGTCTGTATTGTTTGTTTCTGTAATTTTACCACCCCCGATAGATTTACTGGGATATAATTATTATCTTTCCTTGTTAATTCCGGTAATCCTCAAACTTAAAAGAGCATTTCTCTCCAGGGCTGCCGGAAGGCGGAATCCTTTATCTGTTCAGGCGGGCAGGCTATGAAGTATCAGATACGGATACTGGTACGTACCGGGAAGGCGAAAAGCTTTTCCCATAACCCTGCGCGGCAGGAAAAATCGCAAAGGAGGTGTGGACATAACAAAACAAACGGCGCTAAAATAGTAGTTTCTGCCTTTAGGTAGAAACGGTAATTCCAATTGGTAGTCCCGGTTCTACCGGGATATTTAGCTTATCAAAACCATAAGGAGAAGAAAATGAAGAAGTTCTGTGGGATACTGTTTTTAATCTGTGCATTATGTGCTGTGGCTTTCGCCGGCGGTCGGGGCGATAAAACAAATGTAAAAAAAACCAGCAAGGACAGGCTCAAAGTATACGCTGTTTCAGTCATGTCCGGCGGCGCGGCATGGGGACAGTTTGAAAAAGGTTTTATGGAAGCCTGTAAAGCGGCGGGTTGGGAAGGTCATTATTTAGCCCCTTCGGCATCCAATGTTGATACTGAAATGGTAAACCTGCTTGAAACCGCCATTACTAATGGCGCAGATATTTTGTTCCCCGTTGTTACAAATGAAGATATGTTTGCCGATGTTTTGATCCGCGCCAGGGAACGGAAAATACCCATGATCTCTGTGGCTGGCGGTTCAGAAAAATATACCGATGCTCTTATTGGAACCGATCCCCAGTCTTTGGGGGAAGATATGGCCAAAGCCCTGGTCCGGGCAATGGGTGATAAGCCTATCTATGTGGCTCCAATGCAGACCAGGCTTGTCAACCCGGTCCAGGATATTCAACGTCAGGCGTTTGAAGATACCCTAAAAAAGCTTCGGCCTAACGCGGTTATCGTTGACCGCTTGGAATGTGATTCCAATGCCATGATTGCCGCAGATAAATTTGCGGCCCTTAAGCTTGGCCACCCCGAATTGAATAGCATGATTTCTCTGGATAGTTATGCTGGACTGGGGGCTGCGGCTTTTGTGGAGGAAAAGGGACTTCAGGGGCAGTTTTATGTGGTTGGCATTGACGATGCTCCAGAGATTCTCCGGGCGGTACAAAAGGGAACCATGTCCTGCGCGGTGGCCCAAATGTGGTATCAGTTTGGCCTTGAATGTGTTGAAATTGCCAAGAATGTATACGACAACTATGGCGATACGGCAAAATACAATTACGACAATCGTATTGGTACTGCTATAATTTTCCCGGAGGATGTGAATGATTGGGTAAAGAAATATAACATCGATATGTCTAATTAGTGTCTGTC
>JAIRNB010000277.1 GCA_031258265.1 Treponema sp.
TCATCGAAGAGGAGGGGGACCGCTGGCAGATCAGCGCCCTCCCCGAAGGCTGGCGGCTTTCCGACAGCGAAACCATGGAGGCCCTGCGGGATCTGCGGAACGCCGGGGAAAACATGGCAGAACGCTGGGCCGCCACCCTCTCCTGCCGCCGGGCGGTAAAAGACGGGGACCGGCTGGACGAATCCGCTGCCGCGGCCCTGGCGGAAGCCGCCCTGGCCCTCCCCATCCCCCGCTGTCCCCACGGCCGCCCCGTATGGGTGGAGATCAGCCGGGCGGAACTTTACCGGGGGGTAAGGCGGAGCTAAACTCCCAGGGCCGGGCATATTCCGGCCCCGGAACGTTAAGCCGGCCGGTCCCTTATCGCTTAAATTTCAGGGTTTCCAGGGAAGCTCCCCCCCGGTTAAAGGTGAACCACAGTTCCCTAGAGGTATTATCCCGGAGGAGCCGGTAGAAATTCTGTAAATCCCGCACCGCCTCGCCGTTGATCCCCGTGATAAGATCCCCCCGCCGGAGGCCGATAACGTCGGCGGGGCTGTCCGCCAAAACCTGGATCGCCACAAGGCCTTCGGCATTTTTGTCCAGGTTAAAGGCGTTACGAACCTCGTCATTGATGGGAAGCGTCATCACCCCGGGCCAGAGTTTCTTGTTGTTGGCCGCCACCTCATCGGTCCGCTTTTCTATCCGCACCTGAATATCCTGGTCGGCGCCGTCGCGGATCACCGTGAAGACTGCCCGGTCTCCGGCCCGCAGGTCCCCTACCATCCTGGAGAGGGTGGTGGAATCCCGGGCTTCCTTCCCGTCCACATGGGTAATAAAGTCGCCGGGTTTAATACCCCCCTTATCCGCCGGGGAATCGATAAAGACCTGGGAAGCCAGGGCCCCCCGCTTTCCCGCCGCGGAAAGGGCCGTCAGCACATCCCGGTCGGGATCGATCAGGGAAACCCCCAGCCAGCCGTAGTTGGAACTGCCGGAACTGATAAAGTCGTCGATGACCCTTTTGGCGTTGTTGATGGGAATGGCGAAACCCAAACCCACCGAGCCGCCGCCGGAGCTGCTGGCGATCCAGGTGTTAATACCGATCACCTCGCCCCGGATATTCACCAGGGCCCCCCCGGAGTTCCCCTGGTTGATAGAAGAATCGGTCTGGATAAAATCGTTGATATTCCCCGCCGGCCCCCCGGTCCGGCCCACGGCGCTGACGATCCCCATGGTAACAGAAGACATAAAGCCCAGGGGGTTCCCCACGGCGATGGCCCAGTCCCCTACCCGCACGGAATCCGAATCCCCCAGCACCGCCACGGGAAGGTTATCGCCGGTTTTTATGGATACCATGGCCAGGTCCTTCCTGTCGTCCTTGCCCACCAGTTCCGCCTTGTACTCCGTACCATCGGAGGCCACCAGGGAAATTTCCGAAGCCCCCTCCACTACATGGTTATTGGTCAACACGTAGTAGGAACCGCCGTTCTTACGGACCACGATGCCCGATCCCATGCCCTGGGAACGGAATTCCCGTTCCTGATTCCGGGAATCCTCTTCCCCCTCCCGGGGGCCAAAGAAAAATTCCCAGGGGATACCGGGGTAGTTGGGAAGCTGCTGCCGCCGGACCGACACGGTCTTAATCTCCACCACCGAGGGGAGAACCTTATCGGCCACCGAGCGGAAGGCCGTTTGCAGCCCCTCCGCCATTCCCAGGGCGTTCTCCGGCATGATCACCGGGTTTTCTTCCGCCAAAACGGTCTTCTGGGACCGGGGGGTAGAACAGGAAAATGAAAGAAAGGCCAGGGAAAAGCCAAAAATAGCCCCCACCAGCACCAAATTAAAGACAAATAGATTCCTGGATGACAATTTTTGTGTAAAATTCATGCCTTTACGCTCCTAGTTTTATGAAAAATATTTCTGTAACCGCGGTTATTCAGATTTTATCTCCGGAATTTATCAATTCCTATTTGTAATAATAATAAAATCCCAGGGAAGTTACAAACTATCCGGAGGCCGGCAGGTTCTAATCCCCGCGATTCCCGGTTTCAAAAAACGGGGAACAGCGCTGGGCGGGTCCTTTTTCGCGCAGAGGACCGCAGTTCCGCCGGAGGCGGGGCGAGGAGGCCGGAGCGGGGCAACGGTAGTTGCCTTCGCGGAGCCCCGGAAAGCCCGGTTTTTTGCGGCAGCAAAAAATGCACCCAAACTAAGAATTACCGTCTTAATCCAAGGGGTCCGTCAATATTTCGCTGTGATCCTCGAAGATCGCCACCGTATGCTCCCAGTGGGCGGAAGGCTTGTCATCCCCGGTAACAACGGTCCAGCCGTCTTCCAGAATTTCCACATCCCCCGTTCCCAGGTTGATCATGGGTTCAATGGCGATCACCATACCCTTGACCATCCGGGGGTTGGAACCGTGGGGGTAATTGGGAACCTGGGGGTCTTCGTGGAGTTCCAGCCCCACCCCGTGGCCGCAGAACTGCCGCACCACCCCATAGTTCCCCAGCTTGGCATGGGCGCTTACGGCCCGGGCAATCTGGAGCAGCCGGTCCCCGGCCTTTACCGCGGCGATTCCCTTGTAAAGACATTCCGCGGTGGCCTTGTTCAGGGCCCGGAGTTCCGGGGCTGCCTTCCCCGCCTCCACCGTCACCGCCTGATCGCTGATAAAGCCGTCCAGGTCTATGCCGCAGTCCAGGGAAACCAGATCCCCCTCCCGGATTTTCCGTTTACCGGGGATTCCGTGGATCACCTCGTTATTAATGGAAACACAGATCGACGCGGGGTAAGGATTCTTCCGGGGACCGTAGCCCAGGAAGGCCGGTTTACCGCCGGCCTTTTTGATCCAGTCGTACACCCAGCGGTCAATTTCGATGGTTTGCAGCCCCGGCTTTACCATGGGTATCAGTTCCCGGTACATGGCGGAAAGGAGCTTGCAGGACCTGCGAATCCCGTCGATTTGCTTGTCGTTTTTCAGGCGTATCATGTTATACGTTCAACTTTTCCCGGAGCCGGCCCGTATTGGGAAGCCCCGGGTCCCGCCGCAGGGCCTCGCGGATAATACCCAGGGCAGCAGCCTTATCCCCCATTTTCAAAAGGGTTTCCGCCATGGAACGCAGCCAGCGGGCCTCGTCTCGGGGGGAAAATCCAAGTTCCAGCAGGGTCTCCAGGCAGTCAACCCAGAGTTCATCCCCCACGGCGGCCCGCAGCCGCAGCCTTACCAGCTCCTTCAAAAAAGCTTCGATGTCGTCCATGAAATGTTTAAAATAAGGCCGCCGCCGCTCCTCCCGCACCAGCCGGATCAAAAGTTCAAAGGCCTCGTAAGCCCGGCGGCGGCGGTCCATTTCCTCCGCCAAAAGGTAAACACAGTCCATCCAGTCTTCCCGGTCCAGGTAGTTTTCCATGGGAAAATCCAAGCCCCCGGCGCGGTCCCATAGGGTGACGGCGGCGTCTTCTTCCAGGTGGAGCAGCTCAAAAAACACCAGCTTGGCCACATTAACAGGATCATCGGAACGTTCCCGCAGCCATGAACGGTAATCAAAATCAACTTTTTTAATAAAACGGCTGTAAGCCCGGTCGTACTCGTAACGGCG
>JAIRNB010000329.1 GCA_031258265.1 Treponema sp.
CGAATTCCGGGTCCTGGAAGGGATCGAGCCGGACCTGCCGGCCGTAACGGCGGGCAAGCTCCTCCTCCTTTTGACGGAGTTTCGGTTCGTACTGGTGCAGGATAGCCTTTTCGTACTGGGCCGCCTCGTCCAGGTAACGGGAAAGGACCTGGGTAAACTGTTTGTAACGGCCCGGGAAACGGCTGTCGGAAATGACGGCCCCCAGCCCCTTGCCAACGGCCTGAACCCGTTTTTCGTCATCTTTGGTAAGGGGAAGGGTGATCTGGGAAAAAAGGACCTCGAAGATCCCCTGTCTTAGACTTTCCCGCTGTTCTTTGGGGGTCTTTTTTATGGCGTCTTCCAGGCTCCGGGAGGGATCTTCAAGGAATTCGTTGGCAATTTTCTTGCCCTGCTGCCTTGTTTCAAACTGGCTGATGCTGTCCCTGTCACTTTTTACCGATTCGGTCCGCTCCAGGGCGATTTCCAATGCGGTTTTTATCCTTCCCATTGAGAAACTCCTTCGTTTCCTTTAAAATACGCAGAATGGATGTGAAATTCAAGAAGAAAGAAAGGGGGAGCCTATGGCAAATCTATTGACCCTTGTCGGAATAGGGGCCTATCTGGTGACGATGATCGTTATTGGCCTTTGGTACGCCAGGAAAAGCAACGCAAATCCTGAGGAATACTTTTTGGCAAGCCGGGGATTTGGGCCCTGGGTGGCGGCCCTTTCGGCGGAGGCTTCGGATATGTCCGGCTGGCTTCTCATGGGCCTGCCGGGGGTGGCCTATTTTACCGGTTATGGCGAGGCTTTTTGGACCGCCCTGGGGCTTTTTATCGGCACCTGGGTCAACTGGGCGCTGGTAGCAAAGCGGCTCCGTTCCTATTCCCAAATAGCGGACAACGCTATTACCCTGCCCGAATTTTTCAGCAAACGTTTCCATGATAAAAAACGGGTACTCCTTGCCATTGCGGCGCTGATTAGCCTGCTGTTCTTCTCGATTTATGTGGGGGCCCAATTTATCACCTTCGGCAAGCTTTTCAGTTACATCTTTAACGCCAACATGGTAGCCATGGTGATCCTGGGGGCGGCCCTGGTACTGGCCTATACGCTGTTGGGGGGCTTTATGGCCGTGGGGATGACCGACCTGATACAGGGGCTCCTCATGGTGGGGGCCCTGGTGCTGGTACTGGCCTTTGGGTTTTTCAACGCCGGCGGATTTTCCGGCATTGCCCAAAATCTGGCGAACTTTCCCCGGTTTACCGATTTCTTTGGCATCGCCACCCCTGTCCTGGAAAACAATGTGCAGAATGTAGTAAACGGCGTCCCCCAGTTTGGAGCCGGCGCGGATTATGGCATCCTCACTATTATTTCCACCATGGCCTGGGGGCTTGGGTACTTTGGCATGCCCCAGGTCCTTATCCGTTTTATGGCTATCAAGAAAACATCCCTTATCAGAACCAGCCGCAGCATCGCTGTTATCTGGTGTTTTATTGCCCAGACCGCGGCGGTACTCATCGGGATTATTGGCCGCGCCTATCTGCCTGCCCTGCTGAGGACCGGTTCGGACGCGGAGAATATCTTTATTCACCTGGGGACCAGCTTCTTTCCGCCCTTTATCGCGGGGATCGTTATTTCCGGCATCCTAGCGGCGTCCATGAGTTCTTCCGACTCCTTCATGCTCATCGTGGCCTCTTCCCTGGCAAACGACATTTTTAAGGATCTGTTCAAGAAAGACGCCAGTGAAGCGCTGGTTATGTGGGTAGCCCGGATCACCATGCTGGCGGTTACGATCTTTGGAATCTGTATCGCCCTGTCGGGAAATCAGTCTATCTTCCGGGTAGTATCCTACGCCTGGGCCGGCTTGGGCGCCTGCTTCGGCCCCCTTATCCTTTTTAGCCTTTTCTGGAAAAGAACTACCCTGCCCGCGGCGGTAGCGGGAATGCTCTCCGGGGGTTTTATAGTAATACTGTGGAAGAATGTCCTCAGCAAACTTGGCGGCCCCTTCGCCATTTATGAGCTGCTCCCGGCCTTTGTCATTTCCGCCCTGGTAATTTTCTTCGTAAGCCTGGCCACCAGGAAACCATCAAAGGAAATCGAAGATGAATTTGAGCGGGCAAAGATCACTGAGTTTTAACACAGGGGAATATGAGCCGCTGCTTATCAGCGGTATAACTATGAATCGAGTTGTTCAAAAATCAGCCGGGTTCTTGAACAAGTCCAATGTTACCTGGGATTCTGGGCGCGCGCAAACGCTGCGCGTTTGCGTATAATACGGCCGTAAAAAAACGGAACTGTGCCCTGCGGTCCCGCGCCGCTAAAAAACTTATCCGGTAATGTCTATCAGCGCGGGGGCGGCGGGGCGGTTTTTGGCAGAATAAGCTCCCCCGGAACGGTAGGGGTTGGCCCGCAGGGTTTCTATTTCCGCCCGGATTTCCGCCATGCGCCGGGAGAGGAGGTCCTTGTTCCGGCCGGAGCGGAGCGCCGCCTCTTTTTTTAAACCCTCCAGGGCGGATTTAAGGCCGCGGATTTCGCCGGTCTTGCCGGACCCCGATCCTCCGGCGGCCCGGTACATTTCATCCAGGGGGTCAATAACCTTCTGGATGGCAAAAATATCCGCCACGATCTTTTCTTCAAGCTCCACATGGGCAATAAGCTGTTCCGCGCTGCCCGTCTCTATGACATCCTTCTGTTTATCCAGTTCTTCAAGATAGGCACGAAAATGATCCCGCTGCTCCACAAGGAGGGCCCGGAAACGCCTGAGGATGGCTACCCGTTGGTCTAATTCTTCCCGGCTAAGCTGGAATTCCGCCATACCGCGCCCCCTAACCGGCGATATTAACACCGGCGGCCGGACGGTTCATCGGTTCCACGGGATTTTTGGCGGCTACTTGGGCCCAGGCGCCCCGAAGCTCGTATACCATATTCCTGACAACGGTGATCTGCCGCTGGTCCTGTTTCACGTTGGCCGCCAGGAGTTCCTGGTTGAACCATGAATACAGGGAGAAAAGATTCTTGGCGATTTCACCGCCCCGTTCAAAATCCAGGGATGCCATCAATTCGGTGAAGATTTCCTGGGCTTTAAGAATGGCCTTGTTGATCTTCTCGATCCGCCCGGGGTCCTTTTTCCCCGTGGAATTCAAACCGAGCAGTTCAAGGCTCCGGTCAAGCTGTTTTACCGCCTCATCGTAAAGCATGATAACGAGCTGGCCCTGACTTGCCGTTTTGACTCTTGTCTCCCGGTATGCGGATACCTGGTTAGTATATGCCAAAATAATCCCCTCCATGAGATTGGACGCCTGTCCGTCCTATCGATCCCTCTTTTCCAAGCCGGCCTGAAAGGGCCGCATAAGACAAGCCAGGGAACCGCGCGAAAATACATAAACACAGGACCATGCTGTTTCCTTATTTTTAAGCGCCCAGGAGTTTGTTGCGCTTCGCGCCTAAATAAGGTATAAATATTCACATAGTGAATATTTATACCTTACAAACTCCGAAAGCAGCCCAATAATCGTGATTTTTTGCTCAGGGCGGCTTTGCCGCCCCTTTATGCAAAAAATCTACAAGTGCAACAGGCTGCCAGTGTCCTTATAAACTTATCGGCCTGTGAAATTTCAACATAAGGACTTTTTTGAAAAACAGCGGTTTCCACCGCCCGGCCGGAGGACACAGGGCAAAGAATCCGCCGCCGGCTGTTTTACTTTGCGGCATTTTCGACTGCCCGCGCATCCTTCCGCATGGTCTCAATATCCGCGCTTTCCAGGGTAATGCCGCCGCCCTTGACGTTTTCCTCAATCTGGGCGGTGGTCCTGGCGCCAACCATGACATTCACGTTGGACCCGTTCCCCTGGGCGGCAGTCCAGGCTACCACCAAGTTGGTCATGGTACAGCCGTACTTTTTACAGAGGGGTGCCCATTTTTCCGAAAGTTCCGTGATCCTGGGGAGGAATTCCGGTTTGTACCACTTGATACCCGCCTTGGCCCGGCCCATGTTCACCGGATCTCCGGTCTTATACTTCCCCGTCAGGGCGCCCCGTTCCAGGGGAGAATAACACTGGAAGGTAACACCATGCCGGTCACAGAGTTCAAAAAGTTCATCCCCTTTGGCCTGGTCCAGCATGCTGTACTTTTCCTGAATCAGATCCAACTGCCCGGATCTAAGATATTCCCTAAAATTATCAGCGTTTACATTCGAAGCACCGATGGCCCGGATCTTTCCCTCCTCCTTGGCCTTAAGGAGGAAACCCATGGTCTCGCTAATGGGTACGGGAAAATCCGGCAGAGACTGCCAGTGGACGATATAGATGTCGATATAGTCCGTTCCCAGCCGTTTAAGGCTCCGCTCAAGCTCCACCGCCAGGCTCGCGGCGCTGGTATTCCGCCGCAATGTGATCCCGTCCCGCTCCATGTGGAAGGAACCTTCCTCGATGTCCCAGCGGAGTCCGCATTTGGTAGAAAGGATATAGTCCCCCCGCCGCCCTTTCAGGGCCGTACCAGCTATTTCCTCACTGTGGCCCAGGCCGTATGCCGGGGCGGTGTCCAGCAGGTTTATCCCCAGTTCCCGGGCCCGGTGGATAGTCCTAATCGATTCCGAATCATCGCTGGGCCCCCAGCTGCTGTCGCCGCCTATTGCCCAGGCGCCGATACCCACGGCGGAAACCTGGATTCCCGATTTACCAATGTACATTTGTTTCATTTACAACTCCTATGACGAATGATATTCCGGCAGCCATGAGCCGCCGCGGTCCCGCCACGGGCGGGGGCCTAAATTCAAAACAGGTTTGGTTTGCAAAGGATCTCATGTATCCGGGTTTCAAAAACGCTGTGGGAATAACCGGGACTTATAAGCGCCGCCGTATCCGCCCCCCGCCCGGACCCGCCAACGGCGATAAGCGGCCTGCCGTAGCCGGTATACCCCCCATCCAGGGCCATGATCGCGATTTCCACACAAACTTTTGTCCCCTGGCCCAGCATACGCAGGGTATGGGCGATAACCTCCACTGGATAGGCCCCCTGGAATTTACGGCTGATACCCCGCTCGGTTCCACTTAGCGCATGGGCGGCGGTACAAATACGGATCCCCGCCTCCTCCAGCCGCCTCCGGACAGCGTCGTCCATCTCATTTTCCCCGTCATGCACAAAGCCGTTCACATGGGAGACACAGACTAAAGACCCTGTATAACCGGCTTTGCGGGTCTCTTCCAGAAGAATCTCCACGGTTTGTCCGGTATTGGAGGCTGCTACAATGGTGGAAATACCGCGTTTTACGGCCTCCGCCGCGGCTGTCTCCATTACGGCCCTGGTATTAGCGGGGCCGGGACTGGTGAAATACATAAACTCCCTCCAACTTTTTGCAGGCTAAATTCACGGCAGCCGGCAGGCAAAAATCTACCTCCCAAAACCGAAGGTTTAGAAAGGTCCCGGTTTACTTGAATTTCCCCGCGAATCGCGGGAATATAAATCCAGAGTACCAGGCAGGCAGAACCTGCCTGGCAGGTTTTACCTGTTTTCCGGAAACTAACGTTTTTGGGAAGCCCCATATCATTATATCAAACGAAAGACGGAGGTCTATAATGCCCTACATTGCTATCAACACCACGGAAAAGCTTCCCGTATCTAAGCAGGAACTTATCAAAAGTGAAATCGGCAGGCTTATCAGTATCATTCCCACAAAGACCGAAGGGGGGCTCCTTGTCGATTTTTCCGGGGATCACAGTTTTTACCGGGCAGGGACCCTGGTTAAGGGCGCGTATATAGAAGTCCGCCTCTACCGGCCCTCTGACTTTGAGTCAAAAAAGAAGTTTACCGAAGAAGTTTTTAGCCTTCTCTCCCGGGAACTGGGAATCGAAAAGGACCTTATGTACCTGAATATCATTGAACTGGAGAATTGGGGCGGCGGCGGCACCTTAAGGTAAAACCCGCCTGATCAAACGCCGGGGGCGGCCTGAACTTTGGCGGACCGCCGCCTTCCGGGCCCGCATTTTTGGCTTTTCATCACCGTTACCGGCTGAACCAGTCATTTTTCCGGCAGTAAAAAAACATTTTAGCGGACGACGGGAGTCGAACCCGCGTCACAAGCTTGGGAAGCTTGGATAATACCGTTATATGACGTCCGCAAAGGGAAACCTTATACTACCGGAGGGGGGGAACCGTGTCAATCGGCCGAATTGCGCCACGTTAAATCTAACCATAGCGGAACGTTTGCGCCATGTAAAAATCTAACCATGGGGACACACTCTCTCCAGACCGGGTCTGGAGGAAAAAATGAGGTTCACCATGGCAGAGAAAAAAAGATAGCT